>JAYFRN010000021.1 GCA_034925865.1 Oscillospiraceae bacterium
TTTCACCCTCTCAATATTACTTGCCACGTAATACCATTTTACCATAAAAATGCGCAAAAAGCAAGCTCTTTCTCGCTTTTTGCGCATTTTTTATTGATATTTCCCTTCGTATTACTTGCTTTGTTGAAAGTTAGGGTTTAAAAAGTTGACACCTATCGGGCTGTTTTTTACGTTTATATATATAGAATCAATCATTTAAATCTCAAGCTTTTAGGATTCTATCTAATCTATTATCGGGAGTGATGCATATGCTTGTATTATAACAAAAATTTTCCATCAGCACGTATAGCATTAAGCAGTCATAATATAATTTTATGGCCGCGTCAGTGCTTATACGGTTCAAACAAAAAACAAATTTATTACGGAGGAACATTATGAAGTTTAAAAAGGCTTTGTCCGGCATCTTGATTATGATACTTTTGATTACATCGTTCTCAACGCCCACGATCGCTCTGCCCCAAGACGAGACCCCTGTTACCTTTTCACGCTGTTCCGGCGGTGAATGTGACTGCCAAAATGACTGCTGCTCCTCCTGCGGCTGCGCGGAATGCGGTGGTTGTGAAGAATGCGGCGGCGAATGTCACGATGATTGCTGCGCCGAAAGCATAGTATCATCATCTGTTTCAAAGAACACCGTAACTCAGACAAAAGAAATTACAATAAATGACCTGGGACTCGACGAGAAGACTGTCGAAGAGATATATAAAAGAACAATGGAAATAAAGGATTCTTACGCGTCAGAAAAGACAAAGGAAATGCGTTCTCTTTACTTTGAAGGTAAATTAAGTGAAGACGATTGGATGAAGTATCAGGACGAACGTCCGGAGGAAGAAAAATACGCTAAGCCGTATTCACAAATTCTGCAGGAAGTTTTGTCCGAGTATGTGGGAACGGAAGTCGCGGAAAGCGTAAATATCACAAGTTCAGGCAACAACGTAAAATCCGGCTGTAACCATGTTATGGGCGAGTATTATTACACATATAACCATCCGCATCAGCAGTATTGTGATTGTGTGGCTATGTGCGGATATACCGAATATTATAATGTATACGGAACCTCCCCGACATGCTGCCGTTGCAACGGACATACGCTTTCTAATTTCGGGACTCCTGGAAGTCATGGTGAATTCGGGCATTCAAGAAGCTACTATTGCGCGGCATGCAATAAAACGGGATACGAATATGTGTCTGTTAATCCTTGTTGTGCTTGCGGAAATCATGTCGACGGACTTGGTATTCATTATTACGATACCGCACATCCGCATGCCGAATACTACGAATGTATTAATTGTATGGCTGTGGTTTATACCGGAAATAATTACTCCGGAGCGTATCCGGGATGCTCGACATGCAATCCCATACATGTGCATTCATATCCTTCCACATGGTCAATAAGCTCGACACATAGTGCGGGAGGGCATCTCCGATATAAACAATGCACCGGTACTGGATGCTCACATCAAATAACAGACGGTTATGAACAACATTATAATAACTGCACAAGCTGTACACACACATATCCGTCATCGTGGACTATTTCAAGCACGCATACTACGGAAAACGGCATAAACGGACATTTAAGATATAAAGTTTGTACATACAGCGGATGTAATATACAAACGACAGATGGATATGTGATAAGCACAAGCTGCTGCGACTGTGGGTATCATAACTATTCCAATGGTCCACATTATGACTCATCACATCCTCATGCGGAATATTACACCTGCACACGTTGTGGCGGTACTAATTATACCGGAGCATATTACAGCAGAGTATATCCTGGGTGCGCATCATGTTCATCAATCAGCGGATATTATTTCCTAACAAAATATGGCACAAACATGCGGATGAATGTTTCAGGAAGCGATGATGCTGAAGGCACCACAGTAAAGCTTTATACAAGCGACTCAACAATGGCACAAAAATTTAGGATTGTTAAAGAGTCAGGAACAGAATTTTATAAAATATATGCTGTTTGCAGTACATATGGCCATTATAGAGGCTTGGCTTTATCAGGTAACTATATAGTCATATCAAACAATCCAACTAGTTGGAATCTCATAAAACAAAGCAACGGTAAATATAAAATTTCTCCCCAGAACAGTTCACTGTATATAAACTATGGTCTAAATAATATGTTGGTCCTTTCATCTGTAGGAATAACTTGGGAACTCTCAGAAATAGCCTCTGAAAGTAAAACAATTTGTGTAAAGATTAATAATGTGCCTACTCCGGGTGCAACAGTTGAGATTTATGCTAAAAATCATCCCAACAAAAAGCATGTTTTTTCCACAGATTCAAACGGAGAATTACAAATTGATTTAATAAGCGGATTGAGTCATGGAATCAATGTAACAAAAAGCGGATATCTAATTGAAGCCTTTCCAAATGTGGACGGAGGTAATATAGCTTCTGTTACAAATATTGACCTTGTTCTTGTTGGTGCTATGAGTCAGTATTTTACCGCGCCTTTTTCAGGAACAATAACTGTTTCAAGTAAGTTCGGGTGGAGATGCTTTACTTACATAAAAAATGGTGAATTAAAGTTGAATTACAAGAGGCATAATGGGATTGATATACCAAAGCCTTCCGAAACTCCTATATATGCTATTTGTGATGGTATTGTTATTCAATCAGATTTTGATCAATATTTGGGTTATTTTGTTACTGTTAATTCTGTAGTAAATGGAACAGAATACTACACAAGATACCAGCATATGTTTGAAGATACTAAAGTCGGCCTTGGCCAATTACCTGATTCTCATATAGTAGGACAAGTTGGAGACACTGGTGAAGGTTCAGGCAATCACCTGCATATACAAGTTGGTATTGGTAGCGTTAATAATGTAGGTGACCCTGCAAGATATTTCAGTTATAGTTATTAAAGGAGTAAACACATGAAAAAACATATAACAGCTTTATTGTCTATTGTGCTTATCACTGCATTTCTGCTTGCTTCTTGTGCGGAAATAGAAACTGATACAAGACTTCCCGGCAATATGGTAAACGGAACAAATATAGGAACTGTTGACACTGTATCAGCGCCCCAAACAGACATATCGGATACTGAAACAATTTTCGAAACCGGCAAAGAGACAGCAGAAAAGCCCTTTGTTTGGGTGACAAATGCGGAAAAAGTCAAATATCTGATGCCGGATATTGAATACCGTGGAGAAGAATACTGGTGTTCGCATTATGATTATATAGGAAGCGGGACATCGTTCCATAACATTCCTGGTATCCTTATGGACTATTTAAATTTAACTGAAAATAAAGATTGGGATGACTTTATTGAAAACAAAGTCTATAAAAGGACTTATAAATTAGATGAATGTGATTATAGCTTAAGTATATATGATGTTATACACTGGATAGATATTCCATTAAGTGAATTGAAATATATTTATTACAATTCTATTTTAATGTATAGCATGGATTGGAATTTTGATGTTTTATATGCAGAAGACATATCAGAAGCAGATAAATATTATAATTATAAAAATAATTATAATAAAATTGTTTATCGTACCAGCTTATCGAATGAACTTTGGCATAAATTAGCCCTATGCAAGTTAGCTTCAAAAAAAGATAATGATAAACTCAACAAGATTCTTGAAAATAGCACAGCAAAAATACAGCACCTTACTTCTGAAAAGCACCCGTATAAGGAAGAGAACATGAAATTTTCTTTCATTTCAATTCCTGAATATATATATGCATTTGATATTACAAGAGAAGAATTCGAAGCGGCTTTCAGAGATGACAGCGGATTTGTTTTCACCTATGACCTTGACCGCATTTATAATCAAAAAGATGAGCTGATGAAACAGATTTCGGCAGCTAAAACACTCCTTGACATATACAACATCGACGCGTCCCTCCGTCTCGACGGGTAATTATCTTACCTCATCTCAAACCATATTCCCGGAACAGGCATCGCCTGTTCCGGGGGCGTATCCGGAGATTAAATAATGAAAAAAATAATAATGATAGTCATATTTGCATCAATGTTCACTTTCTTATTCGGTTGTAATCAATCCTCGGTAAATACTGATTCTGTATTACCTGCAGCCTATACTCAAGTTCAAAAAACCGCAGTGCTTGATAAATTGACATCGTCAATTATTTTTTCAACTCCAGGAAGCCAGTTTTATTGCGATGGAAGTAAAATCGCATATTATAAAGGTTCGTCAATATGCTTATTTGATACTTCTAAATCTGAAGAATATATAGTTTTAAATGGTGAAGATGAAAACAGATGGCTTTGCGTAAATAATTTTAATCACGGCTATATTCGCTTTTATGAAGGTATTGTATTTGATACGCTAAATATGAAATTATTACCCAAAGACTCGGTGATATCAAGATATAGCTATAATAATGACACAGTATATGCTTCAACTACCGGAGAAAGCAAAATCGGTGACGACGGAATAATCCAATTTAACTCTAACAAAATGGTAGAAGATATACCGGACACAAAAGCAGATATTAATCGCGAGGTGAATACCTGCTACGACTTTTTATGCTTTATTAAAAACAAGGCATATTATTTAAAAAATTATATAGATGGTTCAAAGGATTCCGGATTATATTACTATGATTTGGAATCCGGAGTTGAGAAATTATTGGTCTCGAATAAACCAAACTCTGAAATCAAATACTCCGAAGTCCTACGACCGTTGGGCAATGACTACCTGGCATTGTTTCAGGAAACTTGTGATAACAACTTGCTTTCTCTTTATATTTATACTCCCGACGGTGATCTGCTTGGGAAAGTTGAAGATTTTTCCTTTAGTCTACATGATACAAATTTTGTAGTGAATCAAAACTATTATGGCAACGGTCAGTTTATCTTTGCCACAATCAAAGAAGCTGCAATATACAGATATGACATCCCGACAAAAACCGTCACAAAGCTCGGCGCTGAGCCAAAAAGTGAAGTAAGATACTTATCCGCTTGCGGCGATTTAATAATATACGGCACTTTAAACGATGATGGATGCTATTTGTCGCTATATGCATACAGAGAAAGCGATGGTTCAACAGTGTTGATATGCGACGAAGTCTTGCCAGGTGATACATCAACTTGTCCCGATACGGGAAGCGTTGTATATTCTTCACCTGACGGCAATATTTATGTCGCTTCGGTAAAATAAGACCATACGGCGTTATCCCATCAAAACCTATCCCCGGAACAGGCCTCTGTTCCGGGGGTAACGGCATCAGTTTTATCCAAACAGGAGTAAACAAATGAAAAAACATATAACAGTTTTATTGTCTATTGTGCTTATCACAATATTCCTGCTTGCATCATGCGTGGAAATTGAAACGGATTCAGGATTGCCCGGTAATATGGCAAGCGGAACAAATATCATTGATACCGGAATTATCGGCACCGGAACTGTGCCCCAAACAGACATATCAGATACCGGAATAATATCAGAAACAGCTCCGGATATTTCTAAAGAGACAAATGATACCGTTGAAAGTGAAAACGTTACAGAGCCCTGGGAAACAAATGATACCGTTGAAACCGAAAACGAAACGGAACAACGGGAAACTACCGGAATCTCGCTCCCCGCATTCAGCGCCGTGCTGACCAAAGAGAATAAGATTTATTATTATGAATCGACATCAAAAGAACTCGTAGCTGCCGTAACCGAAAACGACAAAGTTTATAATGGTGTTCTTTCTCCGGACAAGACGCATATTGCTTACTTCCATGATAAGACTTTCGGTGAAGACGGGCAATTTGTGTATCATATGAGAGTTGCCGATATTGGCGGAAAGCCGGTCGGAACCTTTGACTTCACAGACAGCGGTAACTATATATATGGTGCATGGTGGGCAGACAGCCACCGTTATATAATTGACGCTCACCATAATCCGTCTGTTGGTATATATACAGTAATCGACATAGAAACACAGGAGATAATCAGGTATCGCGGAACAAATCTGAGTATGCTGGAAAACGGTGATTTTTTATATGTAGGAGAAATGCATCATCTGGTTCGAGGCAAGCAAACCGGGCGTTTAATGATAAATGAAAAAATGGTTTATAATACCGGCATATATGATGCGATCTTAAGTATGCCTGTAAAATATGGAAATAAATTAGGCTTTATTATCTCAAGCCGTGATTATAATGATTCGTTATATGCAGTCTTGGGTGATCTTTCGGAGTCTCATGACGCTGTAACCGAGGAATACAGGGTGGATATACCATCTGAGTTGCGTTTAGCATATCTTGAACCATATTTTACGGCAGACGGAGAATTTTTAATATTCGCCCGTCTAGATAATAAAGCATATTCTTATAACCCGGATACCAAAAAGCTCGAGGAATGTATGTTGCCGGAAGAAAAACCGAAAGATGAATCAGAAAAGCAGACCGAAGACAGTGTTATGTCTGAAATTAAAAACGCGGTAATAACTCAGCTCAACGATACTTTTGACGGATACAGTATAAGCATCGTGTATTGATATTATTAATAATCTCCTCCAAAACCATATCCCCGGAACAGGCCTCGCCTGTTCCGGGGATTTTAAACAATAAATATTTATTCGTTAATTGAACATTGTTTCAGACATCAACGCTCCGCGATAGCCATGAACCGAAAGCCATCTGCAGGCTGTGAGCACGATCTGCTCAAATTCTGGTATATAGCGTCTGTAATCCGAAAGGAAATACTGCTCATGGATCATCACGGACATGAACCCGGCGCGATGAGGATTAGAATAAATTTCTTCGAGCGCGGGAACGACCTGTTCAAGCTTTATCGTATTTAAAACCTTGTCTATCCGGCCGTACATTACATCCTCGTCGGTATCGAACCAGAAATCGCGATCTCCCACATGGCGCACGAAATCCGCGGGATAATAATACGCGACGAGCGGATTTCCGTTTGGCAATACCTCAAAATAACCTGTCAGCCCCTTATATCCCGCCTGACGCAGCGCACGGACTCCGACGATATTGGAAGCGCCCCAGTGAAGCGTGCATATGTTTGAAAGGGTTTCCTTCCCGGCAAAGCGGACAATCTCTTTATGCACAAGCTTGATATCCTCGGAAATGCGTTCAAATGTCGTATTTTCATAAGGCTTGTCGGGCATTTCTGAACGCGCATGGAAAGAGAGTTTTAGCCAGTCGGAATTCTTAATAAACTCGGACTTAAACTTATCGGTCATCATGGACAAATTGAAATATTTACGTTCTGTTGAAAAGCTTTTTGCGGCGTTAGCATCGAATTCGTAAAAAAGATTCAGATGAACCTTCGCTCCGTAAAGATCATGAGCCTTCTTATAAACTGCAAGATACGGATTTTCGAATACGGATTTGTAAACGTCCTTATTTTCAGTTATATCGGCAAGAAACAGGATATTGTCGTCGGATGAAAGGCGGTATTTACCGATGCAGGAGGCGATGCGGAACACGACAATTTTTGTCTGGGTTCCGTCAGTCAGATTGTCGGCGAAAAGCGTGTTGCGATAGCCGGTCAACGAGGCTTCGCATTCATAGAAGCCGTCGCGGTAAACCGCTTCGTTCTCGTTGATCATTATTTTTTTACCGGCAGGAGCGGCGACACGGGCGGTAATATTGAGGGCTCCGTCTTTTTCGGCTCCGTCATATACATTCATGCAGTCTCCGTCCAGCGGATAAACAAAATAAAACTCTTTATCGTTTCCGAAATAATTTTTCATATTGCATCTCCAAATCAAATAATCGTTTCCTCGCGTATTATATCATAAATAACTTCATAATGCAATTATTTGAGATTTTTATGAACAATATAGATATTTTTGTTGAAACGAATTGCATTTTTATAACCTGTATGATATCATGAAAAACAGCGGTTGAAAAAATTGCTATGAGAGAAAATATCTGATACGGTATATGTAGTTGACGTCTTAAAATATTAAACATATAATATTGGAGGCATCCTGCACGTCATTAAAGCCGCCGTATAAACAATAACGTGTAAATTATTTCAGAAAGGTATAAATAAGATTTATGGAAACCATCAAAACAAACGGATGTGAAATATCCGCATACAAGGGCAAAATCAAACTGATTTCGGGCGCCACAGAGGCAGTGTTTTACGCTTATGAAAACGGATTAGTGCTTGAATCGCTCAAAAACACTTTGACAGGATATAATTGGGTATCAGGTAAAAAGCGCTCGGTTGTCAACCCTATAAAAGATAATATTCTCTCATTTAAGGGAATAACAATGAACGAGCTTGACAACGACGGCATGTCAAAGCCATATCTCGCTGCCGAAATATCGTATGCCGGATCAAAAGCCGATATAAAGGCTGTTTTGTCCGTGTATCCGGGAATTTCACTTATAAATCTCGCCGTCTTCTGTGCGCGTCCGGCAGAACAGGATAACTTCGATGTAAAAGATGATATCGAATTCAGCGACGGCGATATTACGTTTTCTCTGTCACTCGTGCCAAAGCATTATAAATGCAGAGTTGCCGAGCTGTTTGATTATTCGGATATCACCAACACTTTTGTTAAAAAATACGATGATTTTACGTATAAGAGCGGCAGCAGAAAATTCGATGGGCATTTTCTTGTGCTTGACAGCTATCTTGACAGGGAACAGCTTTTTGTAGTAAGAGAGGCGCCTACGAAATTCGGAGCGCAGAACAGACGCTCTCAAAACGACTTCGCTGTTTATTCCGACACGGTTCTTGACGTAACAGGAACAAGCCTTCCCGACGAGCTTGACGACGACGGTCATTATATTAGCTGTTATCCCGTCACCTTCGGCTGCTTCTCCGCGCCGGACGAGGAAATATACGCTGAATACAGAAAGCTTTACCGCGCGGTTTCTCTTGGCATACACGAAGACAAGCTCTTCACTCTTTCAAACACATGGGGCGACAGAGGAGAAGGAGCAAACCTCAATGAGAAATTTATGAAAAAAGAGATCGAGGCCGCCTCCGGACTTGGCATTGACGTGGTTCAAATCGACGCCGGATGGAGCACGGGCGACTGGGAGATAAAGAAGGACAGATTTCCCGATGGATTCGCACCGCTTAAGAAGCTGTGCACTGAAAAGGGAATTGAATTCGGATCGTATATGGATCCTAGAAAACCGGATGAATATGCCGACTGGGAAAAAGATGCCGATATAATGATCAAATACTTCACCGACTACGGAGTGACGCATGTCAAATTCGACGGTGTTACGATAAACACAAAGCGCGCCGAAGAGAATATACTCAAAATTTTTAAGAAATTCTACGAAAAGACCGGACACCATGCCCAGATAAACAACGACATAACAGCTTCACGCAGATTCGGTTTCCTTTATGAGAAACAGTATGCCTCCTTGTTTGTCTGTAACAGGTATACCGATTGGCATAATTATTATCCGCATTACACTCTCCGTACCCTGTGGCAGCTATGTGAATTCATACCCGCACGCAGAATGCAGATCGAATTTCTTAATAACAAACGCAACCGCTCTCTGTATGAGGGTGATCCGCTCGCTCCGGCTAATTACGAAATGGATTACCTTTTTGCAACGGCTATGCTCGCCAACCCTCTGGTATGGATGGATCTTCAGAGTATTGAGCCGTCAGACGCGGAGCTTTTGAAAAAAATAATCTCCGTATATAAACCTCTTCAAAAGCAGTTGTTCGACGCTGACGTTTCCCCTATAGGCGAAATCCCTGACGGTGGCAGCTTTACAGGCTTCAACGCAAAGATCGGGAACGGTGGATATCTGCTTCTGTTCGCGGAGGCCGGCGGAACATATATCTATTCCGTAAAGGGAGTACGCAACCCGGAAGTGCTTTATAAATCCGAAAAACTCTCCGATTTCGGCATTGAATGCTATCCATACGGCGTGCGCGTAAATATGCCTGAAGAAAAATCCTTTGTTTTCATAAGGTATTCATGCTGAATTTTACTTTGCTAAAGCTATCCGATATTGACCTGATCAGCCCGTATTTTGAATATTCAAAAACACGCGCCTGCGACAATACAATCGGCGGTACATTCATGTGGCGTGATTATTTCAAAACGGAATATGCGATAACGGGAGACACGCTTTTTTTCAAAGTAAAATATTTAAACGGTGAAACAGCTTTTTCTGCTCCGCTCTGTCCGTGCGGACGCGGCTGCGAAAAAGCCGCGGGCTTCATCTTCGATTACTGCGCGGAAAAAGGGATTCCTGCCGTAATATGCATGGCCGCCGAAGAAGACCGCGATATTTTAGAAAATAAATTCGTGATATCGTCTGTTCCGGAGCCAAACTGGTCCGATTATATGTATAACGCTTCCGATCTCGCGGATATGGCGGGTAAAAGATATTCCGGACAGCGCAATCATATACATGCTTTTATGCGGGATAATCCGGATTATCAGTTTGAAGAGATTGGAAAGCGGAATATCCGGGAAATATCGGAGTTCTTTTTAAATTATGAACGCAGGGGCGATAAAACCTCGCTCTTGTATCTCACCGAGCGCGAAAAGGTATTCGAGGTCTTTAATAACTGGGACATGTATCGTCAATCAGGAATAGTTCTCAGGGCGGGAATGCAAATAGTCGGCTTTGCAATCGGAGAAATAATCGGAGATACACTTTTTGTCCATATTGAAAAAGCAAACGCGGAATGTCGCGGAGCGTATCAGATGTTGGTAAAGCAGTTCGCGGTCATGGCCGTGGAAAAAGGCGCCGTTTATATAAACCGCGAGGACGACGCCGGAGACGAAGGGCTCAGAATCTCGAAGCTTTCTTATCATCCTTGCGAAATGGTAAATAAATATACGGTCACACTGCTTGAAAAGAAATAGGGTTAAGAAGTGATTATTTATTACCGAGTTTATAATATACGATGACATATAAAAAGCTAAAAGCGCGGACGACGTCCGCGCTTTTAGCTTTGCTTTATGCCGTTTCGATTTTGCTTGCGGCTTTCAGATTTAGTTTTTCAATCGCGGCTTCGCGCATCTTGTATTTTAGTATCTTTCCGGCGGCATTCATAGGAAAGCAGTCGACAAAATCGACATAACGAGGTGTTTTATGCTTGGCCATATGCGTGGAAACAAACTGTTTGATATCATCCTCTGTCGCCGTTTCGCCTTCATTAAGGATGACGCACGCCATAATTTCCTCGCCGTAATCCTTGTCCGGAACACCGATTACCTGCACGTCGGAAACCTTTGGATGAGTATATATAAAATCCTCGATTTCCTTCGGGTAGATGTTTTCGCCGCCCCGAATTATCATGTCCTTGATCCGTCCGGTTATTTTATAATAACCTTCCGAATTGCGGCGAGCAAGGTCACCGGTGTGAAGCCATCCGTTTTCATCTATCGCGGCGGCGGTCGCTTCCGGCATTTTGTAATAACCCTTCATGATATTATAGCCCTTCGCGACAAATTCACCGTCCGTATTGTCAGGCAGATCCTTGCCGGTTTCGGGATCAACAATCTTGCATGTCACACCGTACATTGCAGCGCCGACCGTATTTACCCGCGCTTCGATGGAATCGGTGGTTTTGCTCATTGTGCATCCTGGTGATGCTTCAGTCTGACCGTAGGTGATGCATATTTCGGTCATATGCATCTTATCGATTACATCGCGCATTACCTTGATAGGGCAAGGACTGCCGGCCATTATGCCTGTGCGCATATGTGAAAAATCAGTTTTTGGGAAATCCGGATGAGAGAGCATGGCGATAAACATGGTCGGAACTCCGTGAAAAGCGGTTATCTTTTCGCGGTTTATACAGTCAAGCCCTTTCGAAGGAGAGAAGGACGGAATCGGGCACATTGTCGTCCCGTGCGTCATGGATGATGTCATCGCGAGCACCATTCCGAAGCAATGGAACATAGGCACCTGGATCATCATTTTATCCGCGGTGGAAAGATCCATACAGTCTCCGATCGCTTTTCCGTTGTTGACGACATTATAATGCGTCAGCATGACGCCCTTTGGAAAACCTGTGGTGCCGGAGGTGTACTGCATATTGCATACATCGTCCTTGTGGATGGCGGCGGCGCGGCGATATACTTCCTCAACGGGAACCTTTCTGCTCATTTCGATTGCTTCGTCCCAGGTTATACAGCCCTTTTGCGCGGAATCCACGGTTATTATATTTCTCAAAAACGGAAGACGCTTCATATACAGCGGATGTCCCTTTTGCGTAGTTTCAAGCTCCGGGCAGAGCTGTTTGATTATATCTACATAATCCGAATCCTTGTATCCGTCAATCATTACAAGTGTATGAGTGTCTGACTGGCGCAATAGATATTCGGCCTCGTGGATTTTATACGCGGTGTTGACTGTAACGAGTACGGCTCCGATTTTTGTCGTGGCCCAGAAGGTTATATACCATTGCGGCACGTTGGTGGCCCATATTGCGACATGGTCGCCGGGCTTTACTCCGAGCGCGATAAGACAGCGGGCAAAGGTGTCGACATCATCGCGGAATTGGGAATATGTGCGCGTATAATCAAGTGTCGTGTATCTGAACGCGTATTGATCGGGAAATTCATCCACCATTCTGTCAAGCACCTGTGGAAACGTCAGATCGATGAGGTGCTCTTTTTTCCACACATATTTTCCGGTTTTGCGGTTGTTGTCGATAAGGCGTCCGGAATCGCTGGATGTCCCGAGATATTTTTCCATATAATTTGCAAAATGAGGGAATACCACGCCGGCATCGCCAAGATCGGGCGCATACTTTTTAAGCCATTCAAGCGAAATATATCCTTCGTAATTAATCGATCTGAGAGAACGCATCATTTCGTCGATAGGGAGGTCACCTTCGCCCATCATTTTATATACGACCTTACCGTTTTCGACGGCGGAATCCTTTATATGAACATATTTTATATATGCTCCGAGGTTTTCAACCGTGACCGACGGCTTTTCGTTCATGAAGCGGTATGGATGATGTAGATCCCAGAGAGCGCCGATATTGTCGCTTTCTATGTCGTTAAGAAGCTTTTTTAAACGCTTTGTATCGGCATACACACCATTTGTTTCTACAAGCAGCGTTATGTCTTTCTGTTCGGCGTACATA
Organism: Oscillospiraceae bacterium; assembly: GCA_034925865.1. NCBI lineage: Bacteria > Bacillati > Bacillota > Clostridia > Eubacteriales > Oscillospiraceae > Oscillospiraceae bacterium. The sequence goes on from JAYFRN010000021.1 coordinate 13,056, forward strand.
ACAAGGCGTTTCAATGATGCGATCACTGCTTCTTCGTTGATTTCTCCGTCCGGAAAAGCCTTCTCGTCTCCGAGAATTCGGACGAACCGGGATCCGAGCTTTGACGCGAGGTTGATATATTCTCTTATTTCCGCTTCTGTTTCTGTTGAATGGTCGGCATATTTAAGAGTGCAGCCGGATGACAGGCAGGAGATTTCAAGACGGCGTCGGCGCAGCTGCGCGACTGTGTCGTCGATGTTTTCCGGGCAGAAGGGTTTTGCGCGTATTGAGAAGATATCTCCGCCGAGTCCTCTCATCTCGATTCCGGAGAAACCGAAATCCTTTGCTACGGAGTAGATGTCCGACCAATCGAAATCGGGACATCCGAGGGTTGAAAATGCGAGTTTCATAGTAAAATCACTCCTTGAATTTATATCCGGCGACAAAAAAAGCTTTCATCTCCGGTAATTCCGAGAGACGAAAGCAATATAACATACTTCCGCGGTACCACTCTTGTTGGCGCAATGCGCCCTCTTTGAGGCATCTGACAATGCCGGACCCTTATAACGTGGGTCAATACGTTCACAGCTACTTGCCTTTCGTAAACCGGTTCATACGGTGGGCTTTCAAGCGACCGCTCCAGGGCGAGTATGACGCATCCGCTGCCGCCTCACACCATCCGGCGGCTCTCTGATAACGGTTTATTCGTCGTTGTTCCCCATCATTGCGTTTATAAATTTATACTAGTATAACACGAAGATAAATAATTGTCAATAGGAGAATAAAAATTGTTTTTGTTTAAAAATTGCAAGTTTAACTGTCGCAGTTTTTATCAATTATGATTAGTGGGAATATTCGAGCTGCCGGATCGTCAGTTTACTAATATCTGTTGCTTTAGGAGCAATACGCCGAAGGATTCTGTTACCGTTTTCATTCTGCTCTGTTCTGCTCTCGGTTGATGTACGGATGAGCATAATAGATTTCGCTGCATTTTACCGTTCTTAATCGCGGTATTGTCCAAGAACCGCTTGAGTTTACCGCGGTATTGTATTGCCGTTTTATAATATGATATCCGCAGAATCATTGTTCTGCAATAAGCATGTATTCGACGGAATCCATAAGCGCCTTCCAGCTCGCTTCCATTATGTCGGTGGAGACTCCGACTGTCGTCCATGTCTTTTCTCCGTCGCCGGATTCAATGAGGACGCGAACGGTGGCCTCGGTGGCGGCGTCGGAATTCAGAACTCGCACCTTATAATCTATCAGCTTCATTTTGTCCAGCTCGGGGTAAAACCGGGCGAGCGCTTTTCGAAGCGCGTTGTCCATCGCGTTGACGGGTCCGTTTCCTTCCGCGGCCGTCGTTTCTTCCGCGCCGTCCACCGCTATTTTAATCATCGCGACGGCGGGCAAGCCCTGTCCCGGCTCCGAAAGCACGAGCTTAAAATTTAAAAGCTCGAAAAAATTGCGGCGGCGTCCAAGAGTGTCATATATAAGCAGCTTTAATGAAGCGTCGGCGTTTTCGTAAAAATAGCCGCGCTTTTCAAAATGCTTGATTTTCTCAAGAAGGATGTTTATTTCCGGTGAATCGCGTGTGATCGAAGGCTCGAGCTCACGCACCTTCAATAAAAGAGCTGATCTTCCGGAAAGCTCCCCGATGGATATATGTCGTATGTTTCCGAAGATGGACGGATCGAAAAGCTCAGACGATTCCGGCAGCTTTTGAAGCGCGTCGATGTGCATCCCGGCTTTATGCGTGAACGCGCAGGAACCGACAAACGGTTGGCGTTCGTCAAATGCGACATTCGCGATGTCGGCGACACGGCGCGATACGGCGGTCAGCTCCGAAAGATCCTCCGTACAGCGGGCAGAGTATCCGAGTTTGTATTTAAGAATCGGAAGGAGTGTAGATATGTTGGCGTTTCCGCATCTTTCTCCGAGCCCGAGAAGCGTGCATTGAAGCTGACGCGCCCCGGCTTCAAGAGCCGCGAGCGAGCCGGAAGTGGCCAGGCCAAGGTCATTATGACAATGGATACCGATTATTTTACCGGGATGACGAGAGCATACGTCTTTTGCCGCGGCGCCGATTTCTGCCGGCAGTGAGCCGCCGTTCGTGTCACACAGCGTGACGGCTTCTGCTCCGGCGAAGAAAGCCGTTTCGACAGCCTTAAGTGAATATTCGGGATCGTATTTATATCCGTCAAAGAAATGCTCCGCGTCAAAAATGACTTTTCTTTTTTGGGAAATGAAAAACTTTATCGTTTCCGATATTATTCTGAGGTTTTCCGCGGAGGTAGTCTTCAGGATATTGCGTACAATGAACACGGAAGCTTTTCCGACTACAGAGACATATTCTGTTCCGGCTTCGAGTGCGGCGGTGACTGATGCGTCCGAATCAGGATTGTGTCCCACCTTGCAGCAAGCCGTAAAGGCGCAGATTTTCGCGCGGAATGAGCGCTTCTGAAGCCGGGCGAAAAGCTCTGCATCCTTAGGGGCACCGGACGGATTTCCTGCTTCAATAAAATCCACTCCGAGATCGTCGAGCAAAGAAACGATTTTCAGCTTGTCATTTATTGAAAATGAGATCCCGGGGGCCTGCGCTCCGTCCCGGAGCGTCGTATCGAATACGAAAAGTTCTTTCATCAATTATTCTCCGTATAGTACAATGCGCGGTTTATCGCGTTTATATATGATTTGATGCTGGCTTCAATTATATCGGTTGATACGCCTCTGCCATGGAATATATTTCCGGAATATAATATTTTTACGCTTACCACGCCCAAAGCGTCGGCGCCCTCAGTGGCGGCGCTGATCGAATATGCGTCCAGCGAAACCGCTTCGCCGACAATCCGGTTGACGGCGTTGAAGGCGGCGTCTATCGGACCGTTCCCGACGGCTGCCTCTGTGATGGATGCGTCATTTTTATTAAGCGTGAGCATTGCGCTCGATTTCATTGACCCTGAGCTTTGAATCTGGAAATCGATAAGCTTATATCCGTTGGTTATGAGCTTTTCGTCGATCTTTTCACGTATTATCTCTGATATTTCATCGTCGGCGACCGTGTTTTTCTTTTCCGCCACGAGCTTGAACGCCTCGAATGAGCTTTCCAGAGTTTCCTGATCGAGAGAAAATCCAAGCTGAGAGGCGCGACTTTCAAAGGCATGCCGTCCGGAAAGCTTGCCAAGGATTATACGGTTTCCGGTACGTCCGATGTCCGTGGGCGACATAATCTGATAAGTGTTTTCATTTGACAACACGCCATGCTGATGTATGCCCGATTCATGCCGGAAAGCGTTTTTTCCGATAATAGGCTGACCGACAGGAATCGGCACACCGGAAATTGACGAAACAAGACGGCAGGTCTTTGCGATTTCTTTTATATTAACATTTGTATCAAAACCAAAAAAATTATTACGAACCCGGATCGCCATTATGATTTCTTCAAGAGAAGCGTTGCCGGCGCGCTCGCCCAATCCGTTTATCGTCCCTTCAAGCTGAGTAACGCCGGCGCCGGCCGCGGCCAGGCTGTTCGCGACCGCGAGTCCGAGGTCGTTGTGGCAATGTGCGGCAAGCACAACATTCTTTATTCCGGCGGTATCTGTGAAAACTCTTTTTATCATTTCGGCATATTCGGAAGGAATGCAGTATCCGACAGTATCAGGGAAATTTACAGTTGATACGCCGGATGCGATTACGGCTGAAAAGACACGGCAGACAAAACCGACGTCAGAGCGTGTCGCATCCTCCGCGGAAAACTGCACGTCGCCGCAAAGACGCTTTGCGAGCTCGGCGGATTTCACTGCGCGTTCAAGCACCTCCTGCTCGGACATGTTAAGCTTGTATTGCATATGTATTGGACTTGTGGCTATAAAAATATGTATGCGCGGATTTTTTGCTTTATCCAAAGAACGCGCGGCGGCTTCGATATCCTGCTCCGTACATCGGGCAAGTGCGCAGAGCTTTGTATTTCCGACGACCTCCGCGGCGGCGCATATGGCGTTGAAGTCGCTTTGAGAAGCGGCGGCAAAACCGGCCTCGATTATATCGACGCCAAGGTCGCAGAGCTGCGCGGCAATTTCGCGTTTTTGAGTAAAAGAAAGGTTCACGCCCGGGGTCTGATCTCCGTCGCGAAGCGTTGTGTCAAGTAATTTTATCGTTTTCATTATTTTAAGCTCATTTGCGCATTTATATCCAGAATAATACTTCAAGTATATATTCATTTTGCAATTATGTCAATATGACACTTTAACAAACAAGCTTTTATCCCAAAAATCATGTCACTTGACAAAGACAAATGAATATAATATAATATGGAAATATTGAAAATCATGTAATATTATATAGCTTTGCGGGAATAATCTCCGCAGAAGGAAGTTTTATGCAGAATACGGAAAAAACAATGGAAAAAATCGTCGCGCTGTGCAAAAATCGCGGCTTTGTATATGCAGGCAGCGAGATATACGGCGGGCTTTCTAATACATGGGATTACGGCCCGCTGGGCGTTGAATTTAAAAACAATGTAAAACGCGCATGGTGGAAAAAATTCGTTCAGACCTCTCCTTATAACGTCGGTCTTGACTGCGCTATACTTATGAATCCTCAGGTATGGGTCGCTTCCGGACATGTCGGCGGCTTTTCTGACCCGCTCATGGACTGCAAGGATTGTAAAACACGTCACCGCGCCGACAAGCTGATCGAGGATATCGCCGGAGAGGGCGCGGCCGCAGGGATGACAAACGATCAGATGCTGCAGTATATCCGTGAACACAACATTGCCTGCCCACAATGCGGCGGACACAATTTTACCGACATAAGAAAATTTAACCTTATGTTCAAGACCTTTCAGGGCGTAACAGAGGACGCGAAGAACGAAATTTACCTTCGCCCGGAAACTGCTCAGGGCATTTTCGTTAATTTCAAAAACGTTGCCCGCACGACTCGCAGGAAAATTCCGTTTGGCATAGCCCAGATAGGCAAATCCTTCAGAAACGAGATCACCCCCGGCAATTTCACCTTCCGCACGAGAGAATTCGAGCAGATGGAGCTGGAATTTTTCTGCAAACCGGGTACGGATATAGAATGGTTTAAATATTGGAAGCAATTCTGCGCCGAGTTCCTTTATTCTCTCGGCATGAAAAAGGAAAACCTCAAACTCCGCGACCATGATCCGAAGGAACTTTCTCACTATTCAAACGCTACCACGGATTTTGAATTCCTGTTTCCGTTCGGCTGGGGCGAGCTGTGGGGCGTCGCTGACAGAACCGATTTTGACCTTTCTGCGCATGCGCGTGTAAGCGGAGAGCCGATGGAATATTTTGACGCCGAGACAGGCGAAAAGTTTGTTCCTTATGTTATAGAGCCGTCGCTGGGTTGTGACCGCGCCGCTCTCGCGTTTTTGATAGATGCCTACGATGAGGAAAAGATCGGCGACAGTGACTCGCGCGTCGTGCTTCACCTTCATCCGGCGCTTGCTCCCGTTAAAGCGGCTGTGCTTCCGCTGTCAAAAAAGCTTTCCGAAGGCGCACGTAAAGTATATGAAGTCGTTGCGGAAGAGTTCAACACAGATTATGACGAAGCGGGCTCAATCGGCAAAAGATACAGACGTCAGGACGAAATCGGCACTCCTTATTGTATAACATATGACTTTGACAGTGAAAGCGACGGTTGTGTAACGGTTCGCGACAGAGATGATATGCAGCAGGTACGTATGCCGGTCTCCGAATTGGTGATTTTTTTGAAGGAAAAGATGAAATTTTAACAGATAAATAAAAAAATACACAAAAAGCGCAATCTTACGGGAAAAAAACTATTGATTTTATAAATTGCATGATGTATAATGAAAAGAAAACCAGGGTATAATTTAAAATTTGACGTAATTCATTTATATATAAGTATTTAATTTTATACGAAATGACGAAAGGAGGGCGGCCGAAATGGGTATTTCAAAGACGCCTGACGAAACCAGGAACAGCAAAGATAAATTCATGTCGGCGCTTGCGTCGGTCGTCGCTCCGTTTTTCATATTTGGCAGAGGGTTAAAGAAATTTGTATATCGCTCCAGAAACCGCGCCAGGCTAAAGGGCGCTCCGGCTGCTTTGCTTTACGGCGATTCTGATAAGAAAATCGGTTTCTGGACTCTTTATTTCGGTTTTCGCGCAGGAAAGCTCGGACTTATAGATTCAGCGTACAATTCGCTTTATCTTATTGCGTCGGTCGCCGCGGAACGTACAGAACGCGTTCCGATGAAGGAATACGATAATGTAATGGATCATCCGCACGGATGGTTTTCCGATTCATCGAAGATGTGCGGCGAAACACGCTATGACAGGTATCTTGCGTGGCTTGACGCTCTTGCAAGGTTCAAGGGTCGGCTTCCTTTTATCCGCAGATACAGGATCCATAAAGACGGCACGATGTATTGCCGCCGCTTCGGATCGTTTATAAAAAATAATGCGGCTTATATCACACCTGCCATCAGCGCCGCCGTATTGGTTTTCATAATTTCCTCCGAACTGCCGATAAAGCCCGCCATAGTTGTCAGCATAGGCGATGAACGCGTCGGCTTCATACAGTCAAAGAGTGAATTTGATTCTCTGGTAAAAGATACGGAAAAGAGCGCTTCGGATGTCCTCGGATACTCGTTTAAATTGCCCGAAAAGATAACCTATACAGTTGAGCTTTCAAACAGCAATAAATATGTTTCTAAGGAAGAGCAAACATACAGCTTGAATAAGCATACATCGGCTTATATCACTTCCGGATACGGCATGTATATCGACGGAGTCCTTGTCGCAGTCAGTGAATCACGCGAAGTATTTGATTCCGCGATAGCATCCGCGCTAAATCACGAGCAGCAGGAAAATCTCGATGCTGATATATCTCTTTTAAATAATATCTCTTTTTCACACGATACATACCCGGTCGAAAGCTTTATGACCAAAAGTCAGATTTCTTCTCTGCTTATGTATGGAAGTGAAAAAAGCGTAAAAAGCGCAAAAAGCGAGTCGGTCGTCATTGATTCGGTCGCAGGGGCTATGGTCAGGGAATGCGCTGCAGTGTCTTCTGAAAATGCCTATTTTCTTTCGGAGGCATCAGCGGAAGGGCAGTCACCGCTTGATTCATCTTCAGAAGCATTGTCTGATGAAACAGCGGCTCTTCATTACTCCGTGACATCGGTCGAAAAATATGCGGTCACAGTTGATTATACTACAGAATACATCGACGACAATACAATTTTTATCGGAAAACAATACACGAAGCAAGATGGAGTTTCCGGTATTAACATGATCACCGCCACTGTCACGAGAGTAGACGGCGATGAAACCGAAAGAACAATTGAAAGCACCGAAACGCTCGTGGAAATGGTTCCGGAAATAATCGTACGCGGAACCCGGATACATCCCGAAGAACGCACTGACACAGGAAATAAAATATTTATGGTTCCTCTTGATTTGTTCTATGTGACATCATATTACGGGATGCGTGATCTTGACGGAGACGGATACAAAGAAGATTATCATACCGGAGTAGATCTTCGGGCCGAGATAGCGACAGATGTATATGCCGCCATGAGTGGAGAAGTCATATTTACCGGCTATATGGGATCATATGGGGATTTGATAAAAATTCAACATCCTAACGGAATGTATACTTATTATGCCCATCTGTCCTCATACAAAGTGAAAGTCGGCGACACGGTTAAGCAGGGGGATTTGATCGCTCTTTCCGGAGACAGCGGGAATACTCAGGCTCCGCATCTCCATTTCGAGATACGAAATTCAGATCTTGAAACGCTTAATCCGCTTAAATATCTTTTAACTGAATAAAATATCAAATTATTATGGCGGCGCCGCGATTTTCGCGGCGCCGCATTTTAATTATAAATATAGCTGTTTTCGAGAAAAGCTTCAATATAAATTTCGCCATAGAGCTTGTTTATACTTATTACATCATGTTGCTTTGCAGGTTGAGAAATCACGTGCTTACTTCTATTTGCAATCGGTGCTTTGCGCTTTTAAAGTGAAAAGGAAAAAGATTATTCTGTTATAATACAATAGATAGGTGACAAGATATGTGACAAAGAAGCAAATATTTATTAACTCGACATTAAATAATTACCACTCAAAGAGAGAAAAGACTCTGGTATATAGGCTTTTCTCTTATAAAACAGACTTATTTAAATGCCGTTTAATAATATCTGCCTTTGTTAAAGTGTAACCTATCATTGACACCTCAAAACATTTTTAAAAAATTTTGTTACCCATTGACGAAAGTGTGCTTTTGATGTTATACTGCTCATAGAAAAACGTCCTCTTCTTGTATGTGTTTTTGTTGTTATTAACATCATACTATATTTGAGTCCGTTTTTCTACTTTTTTGTCACCTACCTATTGTATCATAACATTGCAATTATTTATTTTGCGAGTTAATAATATAGTTCTGCGGGTAAAAAGGCGTTCTGCGCGTTTTTCCCGAATTAAGCTTCGCACGGCAGGATATAAGCACACGGCGTGATGAAAACGCATACTTCCGGCTTTTTTCTCTCCCTGTCCTGCGCGGCTTCGGGGAAAGGGTGATCAGATGTTTTTTAAGCTCGGCTTTCGCGGCGCAGCCAATACGATAAAGCGAGCGCTCGGCGTAATGCTTTTTCTCTGCTATTTCCTCGACCGGATAATCGTGCATATATCGCAGAACCAGAAAATCGCGGTACCTGTTGTCGTCTATCGCGTCAATTGCGCGGCTTAATTTGACGGCGTACCTGTCACAAAGCCTGCATTTTTTAACAAGTCTGCGGCGGACTTCTTCTTTGTCGTAAAAAATGCGCCTGACAAGCTCCATTTCCTGACTGTTGATTGTGTTTTTGCTATTAAGCCGCAAACACAGCTCACTGTTTTCGCGTTCTCCAAGCAGCTTTAAAAGCTCCCTGTCCGAAGAGATATCACGCAATAGCATTTTAAATAAGTAAAGATAAGTATCAACGTTCATAACGCATCCGTTCCCGCTGATTCATTAATCGCCGTTTTTGTTTTCGTATAGATTGTCAATGTAGTTATCATCTCCTCCGTCAGCTATAAGATTCAGCTGCCCTCGGATGGCGTCGAGAGCCTCTTCAACGCTTTCGATTGTCCATTTAAGGTCTTCCGCAATTTCGGAATAACCTGAGGGTATATACGAAAACGCTTGCCTGAGATGATACAGCGTGTTTTTCATATCTTCGGTTTCATCGGAAAAGCATTCCGATACTTGGCCGGGGTTGTTTTGCTTTATCATATGTCCTTCCTGTATATTTTATATATTAAGAGGCATGCGCCTGCTTTATCACTCTGTAAGTCATTATAACACTCAGGCTAGTAAAAGTCAAGGAATAATTACGAAAATTCGTAATTATTTATCATTGAAATGATAACAAAAATTTGATATACTATAAGATATAGGTTTTATTACTCGTAATATCCCATAAACGGGATGAAAGGGAATACCATGTTAAGGATCGAGCATTTGACAAAGACATATTCCGGTAAAACTGCCGTATCCGATCTTTCGCTGCACGTAAAGCCGGGTGAAATTTTCGGCTTTATAGGGCACAACGGAGCGGGAAAAACGACTACCATCCGCGCTGTCACGGGTGTGCTGGATTTTGACGGCGGCGATATATATATTGGCGGAGTTTCGATTAAAAAGGATCCTGTGAAATGTAAATCCATGCTTGCATATATACCTGACAATCCCGATATATATGAAAATCTCACAGGAATTCAATATCTTACGTTCGTCTGCGACGTATACGGAGTATCCGGAACAAGAAGAAAAGAATTGATTTCAAAGTATGCAGGTATATTTGAAATAGAAAATGTTCTCGGCGATCTTATAAGCTCATACAGCCACGGCATGCGTCAAAAGCTCGTCGTGACTTCCGCTTTGATTCATTCGCCGAAGCTGATGATACTTGACGAGCCCTTTGTCGGGTTGGATCCGTCCGCGGCTCATACACTGAAGCTTATTATGCGTGAGCTGTGCGATAACGGAGGAAGTATTTTCTTCTCTACTCATGTCCTTGACGTAGCTGAAAAGCTGTGTGACCGTATAGCGATAATTAAATCCGGTCGCCTTATTGCGGCAGGAAAGACTGATGAAATACGCGGAGACAAGAGTCTTGAGGACGTTTTCCTCGAGGTGACAAATGAATAATGCTTCGGCGTGGAAGCTGACAAGGCTTTATTATAAAAATACGCTCGGAATCAACAAGCTGCTGAAATCTAAAAAAAAGAATAAATACATAATTTTCGCGCTGTGGTGCTTTTTGTTCCTGTATGTCGGAGCCGCGTTTATATTTACATCCGGCTTTTATTCATATATGCTTACCGAGCAGTTCACGGCATTGGGGGTCGACGCGAATCTTTCAATCACGCTGATGATGACTGCCGCTTCGATTATTTCGATCGTTTCTTCGGCGTTTTCGGTCAAAGGGATGCTGTTGTGCCTCAGGGATCACGATCTGCTTATGGCGATGCCGGTGCCCGCGGGAAAAATTGCCGCTTCCAGACTTTTGAATGTCTATCTGATGAATTTCGTGATCTCACTATTTGCCCTTGTTCCGTCTTTTGCCGCAAACGCAATTATCGGGGGCTTTTCGCAGACAAAAGCCGTCATATTCTTCATCACGCTCCCTGTTGTCGTGCTTCTCCCGACAATAATAGGATGCCTGGTCGGAATTGTTTTGCTTCTTGCTACCTCCGGAATGAAAAAATCGAACACTGCTTCGATAATTCTGTCGTTTATTTTTCTTGCTTGTCTGATGTATTTCTCCTTCAAAAGCGGTGATGTTGAAAATATGGGAGGAATCGCCGCAGTGATAATGGACAAGGTAGTACGCATGTATTTTCCCGCGTCATGGTATAATTCCATGCTTGGAGGAAATATCGCTTCACTTGTCTGCTTTGCGGGCGTATCGGTCGCATCCGCGTTTGTGTTATCATTTCTTTTTGCGAAAAACCTTTCGCGTATGAACGCCCGAATTACAGGCGTCAAGTCAAAAGGCGACTTTTCCATTGCAAAAAACGGAGTAAAATCCGGTTCTGCGTTTGGCGCCCTTTTCGTACGGGAAGCGAGAAGATATTTTTCTTCTGTAATATATGTCACAAACACTTTATTCGGATCTGTCCTCATGGTCATCGCTTCCGTTGCCATATGGTTTGTCGGAGATGAGACGATTGCAATGCTTGTTTCCAATTCCGCAATGCCCGCCGGACTCATTGATTTTGTTTTGCCGTATGCGATCGGCTTCTGCGTAATGGTCGGCTGTACGTCGGTTTCCTCGGTATCCCTGGAGGGCAACCGTATTTGGATACTAAAATCGCTTCCGGTTGATACTGTCAGAATACTCGGCGTGAAGGTGCTGCTGAGCTTTGTTCTTTCGGCGCCTGCTGCGGTGCTGGCGGCTATTTCTGTCGGACTAAGACTTTCATTGAACCCCGGAGTCATTGCCGTCACCGTCATGCATTGTCTTGCTTACGTCGTATTCTGCTCGGTTTTCGGCTTGATAATCAATCTTCTTTTTCCTAAAATGCAGTGGCAGAACGATGCTGAGGTCGTGAAGCAATCAGCCTCGGTGATGGTTGCCATGTTTTCAAATATGGTGTTGCTTGCCATTATTGTTTTTGCCGGTATTTACACCGGAGCTGGCTCGGTCATGCTGAATTTAGCCGTTGCGGTAGTGTTTATTATCGTGGATGCCGTCATGTGGAAGCTTATCAGCGGATGGGGTACCAAAAAATTCTTAAAAATCAATTAAAAGCCGGTGAATTCCGATGAAAATCCTGATGGCGACAAACGGCCTTGACATAGGCGGTGCGGAAACTCATATACTTGAGCTTTGTCTTGCGCTCAGACGCATGGGACACGATATCACGGTCGCTTCAAACGGGGGAGTATACGAAGCCGATCTTGCCAGTGCCGGGGTGCGCTGCGTTCGTTTACCGCTTAACAGCAAAAAGCTGAAAGACGTGTTCGCTTCGCGCGCGGGGCTTGCCCGGCTGATAAAAACAGAGCGGTACGACATTGTGCATGCCCACGCGCGCATTCCCGCCGCGATCCTCGGATCGCTGAGGCGTTCTCTTAAATTTAAATTCGTCACTACCGCTCATTGGGTATTCAATCTACGTCCGCTCTGGCGGTTGCTTGCAAATTGGGGCGACCGCTGTATAGCGGTCAGCGAGGATATCAAGCAATATGTCATTGATGAATATTCATATTATCCCGATTCGGTTTCGGTTACGATAAACGGCATTGATACAGTTAAGTTTTCTCCCGATACGCCATGTGCGGATATCGCGGAGAGCTTCGGAATGAAGTCCGGAGTAAAAACAGTATTATGCGTGAGCCGTATAGATACGGACAGGAGCCTGTCCGCGTTTCTTTTATGCGACGCGGCGTTTGAGCTTTTCAAATCAGGCAGGAAGCTCAATGTCGTGATAGTGGGAGCGGGTTCGGATTACAAGAAGCTGAATGAAAAGGTCCGGGAGATAAACGAATGCACTGGCTGCGAATTGATAAAGCTTGCCGGCTCACATACGGATATAAATAAATTTATCGCCGCCTGCGATATTTTTGTCGGGGTTTCCCGGGCGGCGCTTGAGGCGATGTCCGCCGCGCGTCCTGTTATCCTTGCCGGCAACGAGGGATATCTTGGGATTTATCGCAAAGAGCTTTTCGAAAAGGCATACGACGGCAATTTTTGCTGCCGCCAAACGCGATCCGCATCCGTGGAAGAGCTTGCGCGAGATATAGAAAGCCTGATGGACATGCCGGACAAAGAGCTTGCGGTGATCGCGGGAGAAAATCGCGAGCTTATCAAACAGGTTTATTCCGTTGAACACATGGCTGATGATTATCTGAGAACATACAGTGAGCTTGCGCCGTATGAAACGTTTAAATTACCCGATATAGTGATAAGCGGTTATTACGGCTTCGGCAATATGGGCGACGATTCGTTCCTGCAGGTTATGGTGCGGGAGATAAAAAAAGCGCGTCCCGGCGTGAAGCTGTGCGTGCTTTCAAAAACGCCGCGCAAAACGGCGCAGATTTACGGTGTAATGTCAATTGGCAGACTTAGAATTATCAAGATATATTCTTTGATGCGCTCCGCATCTCTTTTGATAAGCGGAGGCGGCAGCCTGATGCAGGACGAAACGAGCAGCAGATCGTTTATATATTATACTGTCGTCATGCGTATAGCGAAGCTTGCCGGCGCGAAGCTTATGATATATTCAAACGGTATAGGGCCGATCAACAATAACTCAAATATAAAAACAGCACAGGATTTACTGACCGCGGCTGATGCCGTTACACTCAGAGAACCGTCGAGTTATGAATTTTGCAAAAAATTACCCGGCATAAAGGCAGAGCTTTCGTGTGATCCCGCACTTTTATTGGAGCCATGCGGAAAAAAGCGTGAGGAACTCTTATTAAAAAAATGCGGTATATGTGACTTCAACTGTAACTGTAACTTCAACTGCAACAACAGCGAATATAAGAAATATTTTGCCGTTTCTGTCAGAAGTTGCACAAATAAGCGGCATCTTGTCGAAGAACTTGGCAAATTTTGCGCCGGTATGCGCGCGAAGGGATACGAGCCTGTTTTCTTTCCCCTACAACGGAAAGCGGACATGGGTATATCAATGCGTGTTCAAAAAGCCTGCGGAGGAGGTATTATCGCGAAGGAATTGACCGCCGGTGAGTTGATCGCTGTACTGAAACGAATGGAATTTGTCGTTGGAATGCGGCTTCATATACTTATATACGCTTCGGCGGCAGGGAAAAATGCAATCGGAATAGCTTATGATCCTAAGATACGCGATTTTCTTGAATATATCGATTCATCATTTTGCGTTATGGCAGAAAGTTTTACCGCAAATGAGCTTACTGAGATGTCTGAAGATATAATCATTCATAAAAACGAATATGAGCAAAAGCTAACCGGAAGGGTGCGCGAATTAAAAAAACTCGCCGTACGCGATGCGCGCACGGCGGCTGAGTTTGTACCCGCAAAGGATTAACAATTCAGTTTAATTTATTTTTCTCTATGAGATCAATGATTTTTTTGCCATTGTATACACTGTCCCAGTCCTTTTCAAAGTCATCCATCGCATAAAGGGTAAGGGGATGGTATAAAAGCTTATCGAACATATCAGGTGATATCGTGACGGACTGCGCGCCTGCCATGACGGTCTTATGAACCTGTTCGACATTTTTAAAGCTTGCGGCAAGAACCTTTGACTTGATATCGTGTGTTTTGAACAGCTCGACAATTTCTTTTACGATTTGAACGCCGTCGGATGCGATATTATCAAGCCGGTTTACATACGGCGCTACAAAATCCGCACCCGCCTGCGCCGCCAGGAAAGCCTGCTGCTGCGTAAATATGGCCGTCATCGTTACGTTGAAGCCTTCTTTTTTAAGGCGCATTGTGGCTTTAAGCCCTTCAGGTGAGATCGGTATTTTTATATAGAGATTGCTTTCTACAAGCTTCGTCAACGCGTATGTTTCGCGGACAATATTATCGGTATCAGTAGAAGTGGTCTGTATGTGCAGCATTCTGTCCGGCCCGATTACTTCGCGTATTTGTCGGATCAGCCCGACAAAGTCCGTTTTTTCTCGGGAAATAATAGACGGATTGGTCGTGACCCCGCTTATCGGATAGAATTCGAGGCATTTCTTAATGGCTTCGACATTTGCGCTGTCAATGATATATAGCATTTTTCTCCCTGGCCGGCGACATACCGGAATGCCCCGGCAAATTGATTTTTTATTATTTATCCATAATTATAATATAATGCGCTGCGTCTGTCAAGGAATTAACGGATAGTTGCGATATCAGCAAGAAAAATTTGCATTTACTTAATATTTATGTACGAGAATACACTAAATTTGCCATTTTTACGCCATAACTATGAAAGGTTTACATTGATGAATAAAAAACCTCTTGACAAGGGCTTTGTCCGTCTCGGACTCGAAATAGGCGACACAAGAGATAAATATGAAGAATACATGAGCTTTTTAAGCGATAATTACGATCTTGAAAAGCTCGATTTTCTTCTTATATATGTATCTCCCCGCGAAGTAAGTCGGGAAATGTTTTATGAATGGGCGAAATTCTTAAGCGATCACGATATATGCTTCGCATTTTTATATACTCAGCAACGCGGAGCGCCTAAAGACAGGAAAAGCCACCTTGATGCCGAAACTGTACAAGGAATAAAAGAAATAGCAAAAGAATATTTTATCGGCGATATGATCGGAGAATCCGGCGGACTTATGAGCTGGTATGAGGATTATTTCAAGAATGTGCCTTATTCGCTTCCGACCGATCTCGAGAATATGAGCGAAGCAAAAAAGCTGTATATCGATCATGTATCCGAGCTTGTAAAGCTTGATAACGATATGGGCATAAACAATGTGCTATCGGTTGAGGCGACCGCATGCGGCAGATATAATCTCGAGGCGGGTATAAAATACCTTTTTCTTGAGATGATGTGCGGTGATCCGGAGAAAATGACAGCTTCGGTAAGAGGCACCTCACGCGCTTATGGGCGCGATATATGGGGCTGTCATATCGCGCATGAATGGTACGGCGGACTTCGTCATGACGATGTTCTTAAATATTCGCGTCTAAGGCTTGCATACAAATATGCGTATATATCCGGCGCAAATTTTATTTATCCCGAAAGCGGAGATTTCGGCATGGTTTCATACGGTTATAAATACCCGAAAGATCATGAGTTTTGCCGCGAATACCGCCTGGCATGGGACGAATTCGCCGAATTTCTGAAAAACGATCACCGGCCGGAAAACGGTCCGCTCGTAAAGGTTGCATTTGTGCAGGGCAATCTCGATTCTTATGACGGGTGGGGCGCGGCAACCGCGTGGAATCAATTCGGAAGAACAGAATGGGGCTATTCCGATGCCGAAAAATCATGGGAAATACTGAAGAATGTAACTAAAAAGGATAAATGGCACATTGTCGAGAATTATGGAGAACACGATGTGTCAAACGCGCCCGCATATGGTCAGTATGACCTGATTCCTTCAGAAGCTCCGGCCGAAGCCATGAAACGATACGATGTATTGATATTTGCCGGTTGGAATACGATGACAGAGGAAATATTCGACAAGCTTTCAGAATATGTTCGCTGCGGCGGAGTGCTGTTTATCACCGCCGCGCATCTGTCGGTGAGCGATAAAAGAAACGGTGGATTTACGCCGATATCGGAAGAAAAGATATCCGGACTTTTAGGATTTGAATTTACCTCTCATACGTTCAGACGCAATTCGGGATATAAATTTTTCAAAGAAAGCTTCATTCCCGAAATGCGTTACCCCGCGTCCGGCGATACATTCTCCGATCCGATCCTGCCGTCCGGTTATGCCGAATTTGCCGGAACGAAGGTTAACTCAGGAGTGGTTCGTGCTGTCGCGTGCGATAGCTTCTGGGAGAGAATGACGTCGCCTGCCGTTCTGATAGAAAATCGCTTCGGAAAAGGAACTGCGCTCACCCTTACGTCGGTATCTTATCCCGGAGCGCAGGGAGTTTTTCCTCTGTATTCGAGGATAGTAAAGGAACTTTGCAATTCGACGCATCGCCGGGCTGATATCAAGGTTATCGGAGGCGATGATCTTACCTTCGCCGTTTATCCGGACGGAAACAAAAGAGCGGTATATATAATTAACACCTCCTTTGAAACAGGTTGTGAAGCGAAGATAATATGGAGCGGAGAAAATCAGACAAAGATTTTTCTTCAACCGCTTGAAATGAAAAGGCTTGATTTTACTTTATAAAATTCACTATTCTTTCCCGATGTAAAACATCGGGAATTTTTCATTCCACATATTTACAAATTGCGCAAAGGGCTTATAATGTAAAGTGAAAAAATGATTTAGAGGATAAAATGGATAATCGGGATAAAATACGCGATGATATAGATTTTATCGGTAGCGTTATGCGCACGTCAAAGGTTTCACCGGATCGCTTGAGCGGATTTATTAATAAAATTGGGATTATAATGACAGCATATGCAGTTTCAAGGATAATATCCGAAATTCTCTATTCATTGCTGAAATTTCTATTGCTGGATGGATATTTCGAAAAATTCACTCATCTTAGCACAATATCAAACTATGTTTTTTTCGGAATTAATATCCTTCTGTTTGGCATCGCGTTTTTTCTGTCATTCAAATATTCCGCTACAATAAGATATGGCGGAGACGACTACGAAAAGCTTGCCGTAAAAACGTTTCTTTTTATCACCGTTACTGCAACGGCTATAATATTGCCGCGGTACATTTTGTTTATGAATATCAATTCATTAGATATTGTTTTTCCGACGGCGTCTGTGACGCTTGTATTAATGACCGGAGAGCTTTTACATCTGAAAATGCTTAAAACGCACAGTATAGTCATCCTCGGCACCGCATTCACCTTATATATGATTATCGGTGCCTTTTACAAAGTCAATATAACTAATAATGGCACAATGCGATGGATTGATTCAGATGCTATGTTGAAATACGATTTGCTTATATCTGTTATTAATACGGCAGTTTCGTCTTCAATACCTGCCGTGGTTTGTCTTTCGGCGGCATCTGTTCTTAAAAAAGAAATTAAGAAGGAATGTAAAATTGAATCTTAACAGCGTTCCGGAGGCTTTTTCTTCGAGGCTGCGCATAGCGATCATATCTTCGCTGTACTGCGGAGAGCGAGATTTTGCCGAACTCAAAAGAATAACAGGAGCCACAGACGGCAATCTGAGTGTTCAACTCTCTAAGCTATGCGATTTTGGATATACTGAAACCCGCAGAACCATCCAAAACAAAAAATCACACACCGTCTGCCGTATTACCGAATCCGGAAAAAGCACTTTTGAGGAATATGTAAATATGCTAAAATGCTTGTCTGAAGCAGCGAGATAATAAAATGGTAGGTTGTAAAAAGAACCTTCAATAGTAAAAAGAATCCATATCAAGAAAACATAAATTATATTTTGAGGATTTTGTCGGAAGTTGCCGAGTTTTTCGTTGCTGTATTTTTTCTTTGTTCAGTTTTTCCCGATAAGAGTGTCGAATTCAAGTCAAAACGCAAAAGATATATTAATAATGCACAAAATATGTGCGAAAAGATTTGACATGTTGCCTTTTTTATTGTATAATAACCGAGTGAATATGTTTATCTGGACGCTTATAGTCGCTTAACACGCAGAAAAATTCGTATATTGACAGATTTAAGTAAATATTATCGGTTTTCTGCCTGCTCATATAAACAATTTATACCTGAAAAGAAACAATTTCCCTTGATTTACCTGAACCGACGCATTTTCTTTGCGGCGGTTCTTCGGGCGATAAAGGAAGATCGTTATACAAAGGTAAGCAATTTGTTCCATTATTCCGGGCTTACGAACCTGCTGTCGGATATCCGGCGGTCGGTTTCGCGGATCGTTTTCATTATGATTTTACTGGCTGTCAGAATGCCGGATACCAAGGAGTGATTATTTTTGCCAGCAAACAAGCAAAAAAACAAGCAGGGCGACAGAGGCCGCATCAAAAACGTCAGAAACTACCGAAGCATTGCGATCCTTGCCGTTGGCATATTGTCGGTTTATTTTCTTCTTACGGGAAAAGACAACCTTGATGTGACTCTAACGCTTTGGGAAAATTCGTTATATCTTGCGATTGCGGCCGGGATTTTACTTGCGGGCGCGGTTGTATACCGTTATTTAACCGTAAAAAACAAAATTGACGAAAAATACCGGATTATTACATCCTCAGCTCTCGTCTTCGCGGCGTTTATTCTCTTCGTTTCAATACTTGGCTTTAAGTTTTTCGGAGTAAAGTATGTCCCCCAGCTGATCGCCTTTATAATCGCGGTTGTGCTGCTTTATTTTTCGTCGTTCATATTTGATTCCGCCGCAGTGCTGTTCATCGGATATACCTTTGCCGCCGCCGCGATCATATGGACAATCAGCATTTTTAAATTAAATCCGATTTCGCTTTTCTCAGTGTTGATTTGCGCGGCGGCTGTCGCTGTTTTTGCCGCTTTCTTCGCAATGATAATTATCATACGTAAAAAAGGAACGACATTCAAGCATTATCATTCCGGTAAATATCCTTTTATCGCAGAAAAAGCATTGATATGGCCGTTTGGGGTGACGTTGGCGATTTTTTGCGCCTCCTGCGTTACGAGCGCACTTGCTATCGGATACGAATTTTATTACCTTATCGCATTCCTCATTTGGCTTGTTATATATTCTATTTTAAAATCGATCTCAATAATTGAAAACTGAGAAATCGGATTCGCGCGTTAAAAACCGCCTGAGCTGCTGTCGCCCGCGAGACTGCTTCTGCTGTTTTTGCTGACACGGCGGCGCCCCAATCTATAAAGGAGCATCATCGCCCATGTCAAACAGATTATTTCAAAGTATAGTGCATCAAATGAAGGATGCGATAGACCGTATTATAGGCGTTGTTGATGAATCCGGCACAATCATCGCCTGCAGCGAGCTTGTCAGAATAGGCGAAACGGTTCCGGGCGTCAGGGAAGAGCTTCTATACACCAATGATCGTTTTATCCTTGAGGGATATACTTATTATCCGATCAACAACCATGGACGCATCGAATATATCGTATTCGTCGAAGGAGAAGACGCCGTTTCGGAAAGCAACGCGGCTCTTATGTCCATATGTTTATCAAATCTCAAGGCTCTGCACGACGAAAAATACGATAAATCAAGTTTTATAAAAAATATCATTCTCGATAATATTCTCCCTACGGATGTATACGCGAAGTCAAAGGAGCTTCATCTGAACGGAGATATTCCGCGTATTGTTTATCTTATTAAATTCAACGGAAAAGCAGATATTGTGCCCGTTGACGTTGTTCAGAATATGTTTCCGGACAGAAACAAGGATTATGTTCTCAGCGTCGGTGAAAATGATGTTGTGCTTGTCCGCGAGCTGAAAGCTGTCGTCGCCGCCAAGGAAAGCGAAAAGGTCGCCCGTACGATTGCAGACACCGTCGGGACGGAGTTTTATGTTAAGGTGACCATAGGCATAGGCACAACCGTCGAATCCATAAAGGATCTTGCCCGTTCATACAAAGAGGCTCAGGTTGCCATTGAAGTCGGAAAGGTATTCGATACCGAAAAGACTATAATTAATTATGAAAGTCTCGGCATAGGCAGGCTCATATATCAGCTTCCGACTACTTTGTGTGAGATGTTTCTTTCCGAAGTGTTCAAGAAAGGCGCTCTTGAGTCGCTTGACAGGGAAACCCTTGTCACCATACAGGCCTTTTTTGAAAACAATCTCAATGTTTCCGAAACCTCGCGTAAGTTATTTGTTCACAGAAATACGCTCGTATATCGTCTCGAGAAGATCAAGAAGCTTACCGGTCTTGATCTTCGCGAATTCGATCATGCAATAACTTTCAAGGTTGCGTTGATGGTAAAGAAATACCTCACCGCAAAACCTGTCAAATTTTAACGCAGTAAGGCGATCATATATGCCATGTCAAATGAATCAAAGATAACAAAAGCCGAAAAAGAAAAGTATATAATACAGTTCAAGAATGTCACGCAAAGATATCCGAACGGAACAAAAGCGCTTAAAAACGTCAATCTCAACATTGAAAAGGGTGAATTCGTTTTTATCGTCGGAGCTTCCGGTGCGGGCAAGTCGACCCTGGTAAAGCTTCTCATGCGCGAAGAAAAGATATGCGGCGGAGAGCTTAGAGTAAACGGCTTCGACCTGAAGAGGATGTCTTCTTTCCGTGTCCCCATATTGCGCAGAACCGTCGGAGTCGTGTTTCAGGATTACCGTCTGCTGCCAAAGCTTACCGCATATGAAAATATTGCTTTCGCGATGCATATGATCGGTGAACCGAAAAGTGAGATAGACAAACGCGTCAAGGCATTTTTAAGGCTTGTCAATCTTGATGACAAAGCAAATTCCTTCCCGCATGAACTGTCAGGCGGTGAACAGCAGAGAGTTGCTTTGGCAAGAGCCGTTATAAACAAGCCGGCGATAATTCTTGCGGACGAGCCCACCGGAAATATCGATCCCATGATGAGTGTCGAGATGATGGAGCTGTTATGCAAATTCAATAAATGGGGCACGACCGTTGTCGTCGTCACTCACGACAAGAATCTCGTGGATTATTACAGCAAAAGAGTTGTCACGATCAACAACGGTAAAATTACAAGCGACAAGCAGGGCGGTATGTTCGATGAAGATTAAAGTACCGAAGCTGGGATATTTTATAAAGCTCACTTTTCAGGGCATATTCAGAAACGGCGTCATGTCGTTTGCTTCCATGCTTGTGCTGATGAGCTGTCTTATCGCCACCGGAACGGCGTGGCTTTTATCAATCAATATCGATTCAAACCTAGAAGATATAAATAATTATAATAAAATTGTTGTATATGTGAAAGAGGACGCGGACGATGACGCGATCGAATCTATACGCAACGCGCTAAACAGTATTTCCGGAATTACTGATATTACATATGTATCCAAGGAAGATGCCCTTAAGGACATGACGGAGAAATACGGCGACATTGACGCGTATATCCAAATGTTCGGCGACACAAATTTTTTCAAGCCATCGTTTCGTATAACATACGCACAGGCCTCTGAAGCCGATAATATAGTTTATCTTATCCAGCAGATTCCGAATATCGACAAGATAAACAGCCGTCAGGATATTGCGAAAAAAATTGAGGAACTCAAAAGCGCGGTTTCCCTGATATTCACATGGCTTGTTCTTCTTCTGTTTATAGTATCAATTTTTGTGATTATAAACACCGTAAAGGCGTCCGTTTTCGCAAGGAAGGATGAAATAGCGATAATGCGTTATGTAGGGGCATCGCGCTTTTTCATCGGCTTTCCGTTCTTTTCTCAGGGAATAGTTATAGGTGCCATTTCCGCCGGGATAGCCTATTTTATGCAGTCGTATCTGTACGAATATTTCGCTCAGGGGACTTTAGGCGGATATTCCATAATAAATATCATCCCGTTTAATACGGTAAATATTAAAATACTGATTGCTTTTTTAGTAATCGGTATAGTTACCGGTGTGACAGGAAGCGTTATTTCACTGAGAAGATATACGAAAGTATAAATTGTTAATCTCCAAGAACTTGTTTTTGCTATTGTTCCACTCTCAAAAAACGAGAAAAGTAGAGATAATAATAGAAAACATGATATGTAATTTTGAGTTATTTAATATTTAGACGTTTCCAATTGTCAATAATATATTTACTCGAAATTCACTTAAAGATAATGAACGCGGTTTCTTTATAGGTCGTATGTCTCCAACCTAATGGCATTTCGTCTTCAATATATATTATTATAATTCAAGTCTGGATAAACTGTAATCAAATTTATATTACAGTTTTGTTCAGACTGTGAGTTTTATATTTACTTAAAGCTGAAACGATAATTCTTAGGATTAGAGGAAGGACAAAGGCCTTATATGAAAAACATAAAGTCAAAGCTGTTCCGTTTTGCCAATCTTTTTCTTGCTCTGCTGATATTGCTGGCTCCTGTCGTGCTCATGCGCTCCGGCGCCGAAACGACCATAGAAGAAGACAAA
>JAYFRN010000022.1 GCA_034925865.1 Oscillospiraceae bacterium
AAAAAGAAATGATCCTACGGCATTGGAAGCATGATAAAGATGATCGTATTAACTTGTGGGACACTTTACGAAAAAATGGCTATACACGACATTATAACAGCATGAACCGTGTACTGAGAAAATGGCTGGTTGACGAAGAAAAATCAGTCAAAAAGGAATATAAGCCACAGCCATATCAAAGAGCGGAATACCCTGGACAAAAAATACAGATAGATGTAAAGTTTGTGCCGAGCTACTGCGTGACAAACGGAATAAAGTACTATCAGTATACAGCAATTGATGAGTGTACAAGGTATGTTTTCCGTGAAATGTATGACGAACATAGTACATACAGTTCAAAGGATTTTCTTGAGAAACTTATAAAGGCATTACCGTTTCCAATCAGGGAAGTACAGACTGATAACGGAACCGAATGGACAACTGCGCTGCTTGTTAAGAATCCCGAGAGCAAGACATTATTTGAAAACGCCTTGAAGGAAATGGATATCATATATCACCGAATCCGCATTGCCACGCCAAGGCATAACGGTAAAGTTGAGCGCCAACACAGAACAGATGAAAAGCGTTTTTACAAGCATATGAAGATGTACAGCCTTGAAGATGGCAGAAAGCAGTTGAAAAAATATAATAAACGCTCAAATGATATTCCGAAGGTTTGTCTTAATTTTCAATCGCCAAATGAGGTTTTGGTAAAATATTTGTTCGTAATGTAATTGCCAAGAAGGCGTTAAGCATCAGGCTGCTTAACGCCGTAAAACATTATATTATTAGTTCGTTGTCAAGGTAGTATTGTAAACTTTCCGGCAAGCCGTAAACTTTACAATCTCCACTTTGACAAAGCTTCTCTCCTTCGTGTCACCTATTATTGACATTTCAACACTATTTTAATTTTTTAAATGCGATTTTATTTAATTTTCTGTAACACAAAAGCTTTTTATTGACAAATATATTTTTTCAGTTATAATTTTATATTATTGTATAAGAGGTCTTTGATTTAATGCAAGATGAAATATTTAATTTATATAAAAACTGCTTTTCATATTTTTCTCAGAAAGATATAACTGTACAAAATATCATTGCCGATTATAATAATCATATATTTACATATACGATAAACAAGAAGATAGTTGGTGTTTCAATTATCAATAAAAATGTTATATATTTATTATGTGTAGATAAAAAATATAGGAACATGGGAATCGGGAGTAAGCTTCTTTATGATTCTGAAGAATATATTTTTTCAAAAGGATATGATGAAATAAATATAGGCGCCGGGGATAATTATATTTTCCCAGGCATACCCATGAACGATGGTATGCATAACTTTTTCAAAAAGAAAGGTTATTTTCATGCATGGGGAGATTGCGGCTGCTATGATATGAGTTTAGACTTACATGATTTTAACTATTTTGAACATAACCTCAATGATACCATTAATGAAGTTACTTATCGTTATGCAAACGAAAGTGATATTGATAGAGTTTTATTTGCAGTAAATGAAGCAGAAAAAGATTTTGTACCGTATTATACAAATCCACAGCTCTATACTAAAAATACACAAACACCTGTATTAATAGCTGAAACAAATAATGAAATAGCAGGAGCAATTATGTTGGATGTTGGAACGAATATACCCGACGAAGGAAGTGTAGGCTGCACTATTACTGTTCCTGAATACAGAAATAAGGGCATAGCATCAACAATGGTAAGGATTGCTACAAAGCAGTTGAAAAAGAACAATCTCAAAAAAGCGTTTTTAGAATATACCTACACATATATTTTAAATATATATGGCAGATCAGGATATAAAGTTTGTATGGAGTATTTTATGGCGAAAAAGTTATTATCACAATCATAAATTTTTCAATTCTAAGCGAGTCAAAATAAGCTTGCCATTCGTAAAACTAAAAGTTGAAACTATTAGATTAACTGGCTTTATTATCTTGAAAAACATCATCATGTGTGCTATCATTATCCTATCCCGGCAAATGCGGACAATCAGAAAGGACAGTGCTAAATAAATATGGAAGAGACAAAATCGACACGTGCCGAATTCGTGCGGAGCTTTAAAAAAACCGATATACATGTTCATGCGGTTGAAAACAACCGTTATCCACATCCCGGAGGAAGCCTTTTTGTCACTCCGGATAAGCTTCGTGAAAAATATGCCGAAATGAACGTATCAAGAGCTCTTATTTTACCTATGATGGGAAGCAACTGCTCCCATATAATGCAGTCCAACGAGGATGCATATCTGATGGTTAAAAAAAACAGTGATTTTTTAAGCTGGTTCTGTTATCTTGATCCCCGGCTGGCGTGGAACTCTCCGTCCACCGATTTTAGTCACTTTATAAACTATTATAAATCCATGGGCGCAAAGGGCATCGGCGAGCTCACATTCAACACATCAATTACAGATCCTCTTTGCGATAATTTATATACTCACGCCGAAAAATGCGGAATGCCTCTGACAATTCATCTTGCAGGTCATGTAGGAGGAACTTACGGGCTTGTTGATTCTCTCGGGCTTAACGGACTTGAAACGGTTCTGAAAAATCATCCCGGTCTTAGAATTCTCGGTCATTCCCAATACTTCTGGGCGCATATGTCTGCCGATGTCACCGAAGAAGCAGCTGAAGGATATCCCAGCGGAAAAGTCATCCCCGGACGTCTGTGCGAGCTTGCCGAAAAATATGACAATCTGCTGTTCGATCTTTCAGCTGACAGCGGAGGAAACGCGATAACACGCGATCCGGAATTCGGCATCGCGTTTTTGAAGAAATACAGCAAACGCTGTTATTTCGGAACAGATATTGTATTTTACGATACTATGCCCACTCTTTATTCTTTTCTTGACAACGCTTATACTGACGGAATGCTGACAAAAGATGAATACACAGCGATATGTGCCGAAAACGCCAACAAGCTTTTGAAATAAGAGGTTAGTAAATATGTCTAAAACACTTGTAAAAAAAATTGATATACATGTCCACACTATGGATTACGGCGGTATTGAAGTACCGCGCTTCGACGGCTCAAGATATGCCACTCCGGCGGAGATTATTGAAATATACGACAAAATCGGCGTCGAAAAGGGCGTCATACTGCCGGAGATTTTCCCCGAATGCGGATGGATAATGCAGTCGAACGAGGAAGCGCTCCGCATTGCGGAAAAATACAAGGGACATTTCGAATGGTTCTGCGATATTGATCCGCGCGCGCTATATAATTCGCCTGACTCTGATCTCGGATATCTCATAAAATATTATAAATCTCTCGGTGCGAAGGGCATCGGCGAAGTGGTCATTAACGAATACGCCGACGGGCCTCTAATGGATAATCTGTTTTATCACGCTTCAAAAAATAAAATGTCCGTCACATTTCACCTCGCCACTCATCGCGGTGGCTGTTACGGGCTTGTAGAGGATCACGGCCTTAAGCGTCTCGAACACATGCTTAAAAAATACCCTGATCTCGTATTGCTCGGCCATTCTCAGCCATTCTGGGCGGAAATTGGCGCCGATTGCACCGATGAAAACCGCGATTATTACCCCACCGGAAAGGTCGAGGAAGGTAATCTCGTCCGTCTCATGCGTGAATATCCCGGGCTTTGCGGCGATCTCTCCGCCGGAAGCGGCTTCAACGCGGTCAGCCGCGATCCGGAATTCGGATACCGCTTTATCGAGGAATTCAAACACAAGCTGTATTATGGTACGGATATATGTGATCCTCGCAATATCAACGATCCTATGCTGAAGCTCTCTCACTGGCTTGACGAAGCATATCTCAACGATAAAATAAGCGAAGAAGCGTATCTCTGCGTAAGCCGTAAAAACGCCGAAAAGCTTCTCGGATTATAATAATGTTCTGATTAGAAGTTGAAGTAAAATGAAAAATGTAACTATATATACCGACGGCGCATGCCGCGGCAATCCAGGACCGGGCGGTTGGGGCACAGTTTTAGTTTATAACGGCGTTGAAAAGGAGCTTTCCGGAGGCGATCCTGATACAACCAACAACAGGATGGAGATAATGGCGGTTATCGCCGGGCTTGAAGCTTTGAAGGAGCCGTGCGAAGCGCTTATTATAAGTGACTCGAAATATGTCGTTGACGCGATAGAAAAAGGATGGCTCGCTTCATGGCAGAAACGGGGATGGCGCAAAGCCGACGGCACCCCGGCACTCAACATTGATCTATGGAAGCGGCTTCTCACCGCCGCCGCAGATCACAAAATTTCTTTTTCATGGGTCAAAGGTCATGCCGGGCATTCGTATAACGAACGCTGCGACGAGCTTGCTGTTGCCGCCTCTGAAAATGCAGCCAAAAGAGGAAAATAAATCGCAGGGCGGGATGAAAAATCCTGTCCTGTTTTTTCATCTGAATTTATTACGGTAAATACATGCTGTAATATTGCGGTTTTTAGAAATATGGCTCTGGAATATAGCTTTTCTCGCTTATAAAACAATACTATAAACTACCGTTCAAAAATACACGGCGGGATGAGAACATTTCGCACTATAAATACATGATTATGGAGAAACGCAACCAGACTTTGCTTGCTATTATCAGAATACATTTGTATAATAAAGAAAAGAGGTGATTTCATGTTTGATACGAAGAAATTCGGAGGTTATGTTTCGAAACTTCGCAAGAATTCCGACATGACACAGTCTGAACTTGCAGAGCGGCTTAATCTTACTCGTCAGGCGGTGTCTAAATACGAAACCGGAGACAGCTTTCCGGATGTAACAATTCTTGTCCTTATCGCAGACACATTCGGAGTGACGCTTGATGAATTAATCAATTCCGGCGAACCCACCCGCGGCGAAGCGGCTATTCTCGACAGCGCGGCGAAAGGCCGCGATGTTATCGCGGAAAGCCTTGCTGATATAGTGAACCTTGCGCCGCTGTTAAAGCCGAGTGTTCTTACGAAGATGTCAAATGGTCTTTCAAAGCAAGGAATAGATATTTCAAGTATAGTGAAGCTTGCCGAATATTTAAACGATGAAGGCGTGATTTCCTTGCTCGAAAGCGCCACATATGATACCGTTAATGATGAACTGCTTGAAAAGCTGATGCCTGTGTTGGACGATAAATCTAAGGGAATGATATTTCAGAAGATACTCGATGGTGAAATAGACTGGCATCTGATTAAAACAATTGTACCGTATGCCGAATATATGTCAAGTCAAATTGAAGCGGCGGTTGTAGAAGGAGCTCTGCCCTGGGAAGCGCTGAGCATTCTTCACGAAGGGTTGAAAATTTCCTGGGAAAAGAAAAAGAAAGACGGCGAACTGTGATAAGCAAGATCAAAAACGCCATCTATCTTATTCGCTATGCGTGGAGAAAATGTAAACGGCTGTTCTTTACAACATCGGTCAAATATATTTTCTCTTCCGTCCTTCCGCTGATCGGTATCGTCGGTATTGGCAGCATTGTAGACGCGCTTGTGGCAGGAAAATCAACGGCTGAGGTAAGCCGCAAAGGTTTGTATTATGAGATGTATGAAAAGCAAAGAAAACCATATACCGGTGTTGTATGAAAGGAGCTGTTATATTGAAAGCGGAAATCAATCGCAATCTTGAACTTGTGGAAATATTGCTGTATCTTGCCGACAGGCAAAACAGGACAGAGCAGGCGCTTAAAAATATTTATTATATCACAAAAATTAATGAGTATTTTGGCAAATACAAGTCTCATCCCGCAGTAGCTCTTACACAAAAGCTGATTGATGAGCAAAATTTTAGATATATCAAGCCGATAAGAGCGATTTTATCCCTTGATGATATTTTAAACAACAACACTAACAGACTTTATGAATGGGCGACTGCGGTAATTGATTTCGTTGTAGTCAGTCACTTTGATGGTTTTATATTAGCAATGAACAGTTATTACAACATGATAATCAAAAAGATTCAAGGCTTTGACATTAAAAAATGCATTAACTTTACAAATTATTACTTTAAGGGGAGCAATGAGCCTTTTCGTCTTATGATTTGCCCTTTCGACGGAAATTACGGCTTTGTGCTTGACGGTATATTAAATGTTGTCCGGTGTCTGCCATATGACGGAGACGGAAACATCGACACTGTATACACGAATCGTCTGATAGGCGGTATCGCCCACGAATATGCTCACTGTTTTGTCAATCCGGTTATAGAAAAATACAAAGACAGACTTCACGAATATAAAGAATTTTTTGCCGCGCATAAAAACATGTACACTTATTACAATGTGGATTATGCTGTTATGAATGAGTATTTTGTCAGAGCTTATACGTTTAGATATATGCGGTTGTTTAGAAACGATTTTCCTGATTATGATGAATATTGCAACGACACAGAAAAAACAAAGACAGCTTTTATTATATATCTTGATAAGTTTGTTGAATTTCTAATCGAATATGAGCAGTCGAATCTTGCGTTTGATGAATTCTATCTTAAAAATTTACATAGAATAGGAGAATTTAAATGAACAGCATGTTTCTATGCCCAAAATGTAAAAGCGAGTTTGATTTGCCAAAATGCCCCGTCTGCGGATATGAGGTAACTCAGATAAATACCATTTATCAATTTTGCGACGATCCGTCAGTAAAGCTCGAAGGATATAATCAGTACATAGGCTATGATGGAATCGGCGAGGACTTTGAACCAGCCGTCAAATTCTGGGATACCAACGATGTCGAACGATATGGTGTATATGAAGCCTGCGGAGATTTGATCGTGCAGAGGTTCGGGCGTGATATCACCGTTCTTGATCTCGGCGCCGGGCTTGGAACTGCGTCGATCCCTCTTGCAAAGAACGGAATTTACACCATCGCTGCCGACATTTCAAACGTGATGCTCTCTACCGCCGTAAAACGCGCGGCAGGGCGGTATGACAATTTGGTATTTGCGCGGATGAACGCATACAATCTTATGATTGCAGACAATAGAGTTGATATTATTGTGGAGAACGCGATGCTTCATCTAGTCGATAACCCGGAAAAGGTCATTAAAGAAATCGTTCGCGTTTTAAAGCCCGCAGGACATCTTATCCGTTACGGTTCCTATTCACAGCCATTATCGGAAGAAGAGGCAAAGCAAAACGCCCTGTGCAACAATATTTTATCTGACATAAATGGTGTATTTTACAATTATCTTACAGCTCACGGATTTAAAAGTATTTGGTTCTACAATCGTTTTGCGGAGATTATTCCACAATATTTTGATGTGCCCATTAACAATATAGCAAATGGCTTTTCGGAAGTTTTCACCGAAAAGCTTAAATTTCGTCTGCACAGGTTGAAAACCGGAGCTCATTCTGATTTACAGAATATCCCAAAGGAGCTGATCAATACAGCCTGGAGCACCGCGGATAAATACGCGCGGGATAAGTACGGAGATGACTATATAAATATAAAAGGATTTTCAAGATACGGAACTGCAATTGATATCTATAAAGCAAAATGAATTTCTGCATATATTAACATTTAATAAAGCTGCAGTATCATCTGTTATTAAACGGCGATAAATAACACTGTTTTAGAAGAGAGAAAAGCCCATATATCAGAGTCTTTCTCTCTTAAAGCGTGATTATTTAATTGCCGTGTTAATAATTTATACTGCAGCTTTTTTATTGAGATGGAAACATGAGAAATAAATCAAGACGAAATTCAAGCAAGCCGAAAATCAATATTAATCACGAATTTAAACAGTTTCTAAAGGGTATATTTCCTGTATACTTATACGAAAGCTTTTGCGGAGCTTTTCCGAAAAGCGACCGAAATCCCTATATTTGCTGTGTTTTATTCAAAAAACGACTCATATGATTCCGGAAATCCCAAAATATTCTTCGAGTATGGTAGGAATTTCGTCTTCTCTGAGCTCATGAACCTCGACTCCTTGAGGTGAAAAACGCTTCAGGACAAGTCCGTCAATCGTAATTCTGCCGTCAGGAGTTTTTATTGAAATCATACGCTGTTTTCCAAACGGGCTGTCAGGAGACTTTTCACACCAGAACGAAGCCGCCATATAATCGATTTCCTGCTGAGGCTCAGAAGTAAAAGCGTAAAAATCGCGCCATTTCCCTTCGTGCAGATCCTGCAAAATATAACCAAGTACAGGATCGCGGATGAAACGGTATGCTTCGCCGCAGATGATTTGTACCGCGCCTTCGGTTAATTTCACGGGAATTCTCGGAGCGGATTGACCGATTCCGGCATCGGCGATAAATGATTCTCCGTTTATGTATACGCGTATCACCCTGTGATGCCTCATTTGCATCCCGGTGGTACCGCGCAAAAAGCGGGCGAACATACTCTCTGTAACAAACCCAGCTTCTTTGAGCATCGCCTCAAAAAGAGCGTTTATTTCAAAGCAATAGCCTCCGCGTCGGCGCGTTACGATTTTATCATACAGTGTATTGATGTCAAGAGCTATGGGTATGCCGTTTATTATGTCAAGATTTTCATACGGCACATGCGTTACATGTGTATATTGAATTTTCGCGAGTGTTTCTTCGGAAGGGACAAGAGTTCCATTATTCTCATATCCTATCCGATCAAGCCATTTATCGAGATGTGAACCCTTTGTGATACTGAAATCCATTATACATCCTTTCAGAGATTCATATGGATTCAGTTTTTACCGTTAACAACAGCGAATCTCTTTATTTTTCTTGTAGTGGTTTTTTCAAATTCCTGATTGCGGAATTGCACGCGTTTAATTTGCTTGTACATCGGAAGGCCCGAATTAACGGTGTCTATTTCCTGACGAATGAGCTTCTCAAGTTTTTCTTTCCCATATTCGGCCGATTTATCCTGATTTGGGAATACTTCCGCCGTTATCATAGATTCGGCGTTGTCCGCATCAGTAACAGGGAAAACGATTATTTCGGAAATATACGGGCTTTCGTCAAAATAGCTTTCAAGCTCCTCAGGATAAACATTTTTACCGTTTTTAAGTACGATTACATTTTTCTTTCTCCCGGTAATAAAAAGACGTCCGAGTTCGTCGATCTTTCCGATATCTCCGGTCAAGAACCAACCGTCTTCAAAAGCGGCAGCGGTGGCGACGGGATTCTTGTAATAACCGAGCATAACATTGTCGCCCTTGACGCAGATCTCTCCTTCTCCGTTTTCGTTGGGATTGTTAATTTTTATGCTGCAGTTTCTAATCGGAACGCCGCACGAATATGCGTCGTAAAAATAATCGCGGTTTACGCATACGAGAGGAGAGCATTCAGTAATACCGTATCCGGTCAGCACTTCAATGCCGATATCTTCAAAAAACTCACAAATATGGGGCTTTACTGCGGCGCCGCCGCAGATAAATCTTGTAAAATTACCGCCGAGAGAGTCATGTATGCTTTTAAACAAGGTCTTTCTCATATCAACGCCGATTTTCATAAGTCCCCGCGAAGCATTCATAAGTGTTTTAAGTATTTTATCCTTATGACCTTCTTCGGCCGTCGCCCATATGCGTTTGTATATCGACTCGACAACAAGCGGAACGCACTGCATATCGCACGGCTTGTAGTTTTTCATGTTTACGGCAAGAGCGCGAAGATTTTCGTTTATATATATTACCCGTCCCATATGCATATAGCACAGTATTCCGGTCGTGGCTTCAAAGGTATGATGATACGGCAAAACGGACAAGCAGGAATCGTGAATATGCATTGAATTTAAAGCGTTTATCGCGGTAGATACGATGTTATATTCACTCAGCATGACACCCTTTGCAATCCCGGTCGTGCCGGATGTGTAAACAAGAGAGGATAAAACTTCGTTATCGGTGGCAAGGGAAGTATATGATTTATCGCCGGCCTTCAACAGCGAGTCGCCTTTTTCAATAAGCGCTTCAAAAGAAGCAAAAGAAGGATCATCATTTTTGCCGATAATAATAACATCTTTAATATATGAATTATCAGAGATCACGCTCTTCATTTTAACGGCAAGCGCCGAAGAAATGACGAGCATCGAAACATCGCCGATTTTAAGGATATTTGCCACGCCTTCAGGAGTGAGATCGCGGTCAATAGGCACAAACACTCCGTTTGACGCGATAACCGTAAAATAAGTGACGAGCCATTCATAGCTGTTTTCCGAAAGAAGCGCGACATGCCTTTCACCCAGGCCGAGTGACATCAGCGCGGTGCCAAAGCAATCGACATCGTGTGAAAATTCGTTATGGCTTTTTTGAATTATCTCTCCATTTTTTTTGAAGATGAAAAGCGTTTTATCACCGTAAAGCTCTCTGCAGCCCTTTAAAAGCTCACGGAAGCTCGAAACCCGGCGGGTATCGTAATAAAGATAGTTTTTATTCTGTCTTTTCATACAATTCTTCCTTTATACTTGTTTAATATTGAACAGATTAATCAAATCCGATTCAGTGACACCATAGAGCATATTTTCAGAACAAATATTCTTTATTCTTATTATTATATCAGAATTTTCTCCAATGTCAAATAAACAACCTATAAACATCCTCGAAATTTTCGCGAAATTTTCAGAAGCAAAAAAATTACCGCTCAGCTCGGCATCGTTTATTATTCCGTTTTCTACGGAAAGCGAAAGAGTTATTTTCCCTCCGGATGTTCTGAGAGATTTCGTATAATTAAACTTGCGGGAAGAACCGAAAACAGTCTCATGCGGCAGAAACATTTTTGAGGCGATGATGAATATTTCCTTTTTCTGCTCATCTGTAAACCGCAGTATATCTGCATTGCAGGACAATTCCGGTATTAACGCGTTAATAAAGGATATGGCATCCGTGAATCGGTCCCGCATTTCATCACTGAGAAGTTCACGGATATTCGTGACTCTCTCCCTGTTGGACTTTATACCTTTGGATTCTATTTTGTATGTATCAAAATTTAGTGACCCCTCAAGAGCGTCCTTATCACAGTCGAATAAAAGCGAACCGTGATGTACCGTGTATCCGCCCGTCATATACTGCGCGCTTCCTGATATTTTTTTGCCGCCTACGCAAATATCATTTCTTCCCGAAACTGCGGCGTCAAGACCGAGCGAGCGTAAAAAGCCTGCTACCGGCTCTGTAAACGGATAAAAATCGATCTCGCCTGCACCCTTTTTAATCATTGAATACTGAATACAGCCGCGGTCAGTATATATGGCTCCCCCTCCGGACATTCTGCGGGCAAGCGCGATCCCGTTTCTTTCGGTAAAAGCAAGATTTATTTCCGCATATGCATTCTGATATTTACCGATCATGACGGTGGGCGGCGTAGTCCAAAGATATAATACTTGCTCTGACGGCTTCAGATTTTCGGCAATATAATATTCCGCGGCAAAGCTTTCCGCCGCACAAGTCGCGTCAAAATCAAGAATGAACATCTGTTTCTCTGAGCGCCTCCGCCGCATGATAACTGCTTCTGACAAGCGGACCGCACGAAACATAACCGAATCCGCGCGACTGCGCCTGCGTCTTGTACATTTCAAACATTTCCGGCGTTATATATTCCTTCATTTCGACATGTGATACAGACGGGCGTAGATATTGACCAATTGTAATTATATCACAGCCCGCTGCCCGTAAATCGTCGAATAAAGTAAAAACTTCTTCTTTTTTTTCGCCAAGGCCAACCATAATACCGGATTTGACGCGTATATCCGGCGATTTTGATTTGATATATTTCAATACCTCAAGCGAACGCGTATAAACTGCCTGCGGACGTACGTCTGAATACAGCGACGGAACGGTTTCGACATTGTGCCCGATCACATCCGGATGAGCTGCGATCACGATGTCGAGCGCGTTATTCGAGCCTTTAAAATCCGGTATTAAAAGCTCCACCGCCACTGACGGCAGCCGGCGCTTTATCGATCTGACGCAGGCGGCAAATTGTTCCGCGCCTCCGTCCGGAAGGTCATCGCGCGTTACGCTTGTTATTACGACGTGACGCAGACCGAGTTTCACCGCGGCCTCGGCGATATGCTCCGGTTCTTCCGGGCAAACGCTCTCAGGCGCTCCGTGCTCCACAGAACAGAAACGGCAGTCACGAGTGCAATATTTTCCTAATATCATAAACGTCGCGGTACGTTTTTTAAAGCACTCGCCCATATTAGGGCATTCAGCTTCTTTACATACCGTGTTAAGCCCCAGCGCCGACATCATTTCGGAAATTTCAGAAACCTCCGATTTATTATATTTCACACGAAGCCATGAAGGCTTTTTCTGATCCGTCATTTTTGTTTTCCATTTCCCGACGGATTTCCCTTATCAAGGCTTAAAAGCGCCTCACCTTCTGATACCTCGTCGCCCTCCTCGCGGCACAGCGAATCGATTATGCCATCGTATTCGGATTCGATTTCACTCACGACCTTATCGGTCTCTATCTCGGCGACTATATCGCCCTTTTTGATTTTATCCCCGGGCTTTACGCGATAAACACACAGCGTTCCCTTTGATGATTTCGCCGACAGGTGCGGCATATTGATATACATTTTATTCATGATAATTTCTAACTCCAAATAGTTTTATATCATTTCATGTGCAAGCAACAGACACAGCTCACTGTCATCCGGAAACACCTCGGACAACGCGTGAACGCACGACTCAAACCGGTAAGGCCTGCCTGTAAGCGCGGTGACGACAGCGGCGGAATGCGCGGGCTCTTTCGACCAAAAAATATCCGCATTCATTATAATACCCTTTTCAACTGTTATGTGGCTGGTGAAAACGCCCCCGGATATCTCAACTCGGTTATTAAATACGCATTTCGGAGACATACCGAAAATGAAGCCTTCGTCCCTGTATTTCGACGAAACAAGCTCTGATATTGTATATTTCTCCTCGGATGTAAATGAATATTCCTCTAAATGAGGAATGAATTCGCATAAATGCGTAATAAATTCATCGGTCGAAGCACGGCAAAATAAAGGGTAAATATTTGAAACCGGGCTTTTGCGGGATTTTATCGCGCGTGATGTATACGTTCCGGACGGAGGCGAAAGAGACGCCCTCAGTGCTTCTATATCGGCGTTATACAAAAGAGTGCCATGCACAAGGCTGCGACCGCTTTTTACACATTGCGCGCTTCCGGATATTTTCTTTTCCGTTCCCGTTTTACCGTCCTTCAGAACGATATCACAAGCGCCGCGCACATATGCCGGAATACCTATGGAATTAAGAGCGGAAACAATCCATCCTGTCGCTTCGTCATATCTCTGCTGCGGTTCGTCACCTGCTGGTCCGATAAATGAGAAATTTATGTTTCCCTTGCCATGATAGACTGCGCCGCCGCCGCTTTCGCGCCTGTATACCGGCACGCCGTTTGGTTCGGTATACGGAAGCCTGACCTCTTCGTATATATTCTGATATTTCCCGACGACAACACACGGATTATTTTCATATATCAATAAATATTCCCCGGTGCGGTCCTTTAACAGAAGCTCCTCCGCGGCGAGGTTTTCCGGCGCTTCGTAAAAGCCGGTACGGACAAATATGGCTTTTACGCCCGAAGCTTCAATCGTTTTCATCTTCTTCCGGATTCCTAGCTTCGGCAAATTTCTTTTTAAATATATCGATGAGGCAATTTACCGAATTGAGTATCGACAGCACCCCGGCTATGAGAATTATTGGCCTTGAATAAGGGTTGTCGAGAATATTGATGGCACTGTTAAAGTATCCGATCACGGCAAAGGTCATTATCGTAAGCGCGAATACAATACATAGATTTGCGACCGCACGTTTGTAATTATCTTTATTCATTTATTGATTAACCTCCGCGATATAAATAATATCATTTATATTTCTGCCTCCCGAAGCCGGGCGGTTTACTACTTTTCCGTCGAAAGTCATATGCGCCGACTGTCCGCCGTCCATATTATATGCCGCTGCACAGCCCATTTCGTAAAACATCTGCGACATATCCTGAAAGCTCATTCCGTCAGAATACCCCGGCTGTCTTCCGTCGATGACCACAAAACAGTAATGGCCCGGTTCGTAATATCCGAAGGCGCAACGCGGATTAGGAGACTGTATACTCCATGAAAATTTCGAAACCGGCTGACCGTCTTTCAACAGCATCGGGCCAAATGACCATGCCTGATACGCTCCATCGTCGATAGCTTGATTTATCGAAAATTCACTCCTGTTATATGTTTTTACAGTGCCGTCATAATATAAAACACATACATCCGCAAACAGCGACGATCTGTAAAGTATTCCGTTCTTTATGCATACGCCCGAATCTCTTATTCCATAATAATCTCCGTTTACGGCGACGATTGCGCCAACTCTCGATACGGTATCGAGGATGGGCTCGGTAATGGACTTTCCGTATTTACCGCCCGCGAAAGCTGTTTTGAAATTATCGATATTTCGGATGTATATATCAGCCACATAATACGACGCGCCGTTTCTCGTACGTCTGTCTATCGTGACGCATATATCCTTGCTGCGGTATGACATATTATCTGAGATTATTTCACCATCGGTGAATTTATCCGCGAATTTATCTCCCCACATGCCGTTCTCGCCGTATTCTACTGCTTTTCTGGGAATTGTAACGGGAACAGTATTAAGAACGCGCGGCAGAACATGATGGAAAAGCGCGAACGTGATAAGCACAAAAGCGAGCATCAGGACATCGCAAAATATCATTATTGCAAGCTCCGCTTTTACAGCGAAAACCCTGTCATTGTATCCTTTTTTTAACTTCATAATAAACCTTGTTTATGATTTTATATATACCGCTTATAGTATTTATTAAGCTTCATTATTTGGTTCTTCACGAAAACCTATGGAATGAGCATCTGCAAAATATATAATATCTGCAGTCGGAGCATAGCTTGCGTCCTCCAAGCTTATTTTGCCGCTACTTTCAATTATTTATTTCCGTTATTCCATAAATTTTAGTGAAGAGGCAGCTATTTAATGCCTGTTGAAAATCATAAAACGCATACGACAGTAAAGAAATGATGAAAACAATGATTGTTCAGGTGCAAGGCTTTTAAGCTTTACAGCTCAAAAACCTTGCACCTCTAAATTGGTCGACTCCCGACAAATTTAGAAAACAGGCGGCAATCAATGAATGCTGAACTCCAAAATCAATGATTTGCGTTCGAAAATGGCATTATTCATTATATATTATTTGTATTTTCACTTTTGTATTTACGGAATATGAAATTTTATGTTGACCTGAGTACGGCGTGGGTAGACTTATTTGTTAAAACCATGCTTTTCAATTTTCAATCTTTGATAAGCTTTAACTTTGTAAACAGAGAAATTATGCGCTTGCCTTTCGGAAGAAGGATGAGATCGTCCCGGCTTATCCCTCCGATGGCGCACAACACAACCACATACACGACAATAGCAAGAACAATGGATACTGCCGTGGCTATCCTGCCTTTATGGATAAGGCTGAGCGCGGTATAAAACATAACAGCGGACAAACCGCACGCGGCAGAGGCCAAAAACGGCTTCATAAGCACTTCGGAAAGCGACGGACGCAGACCCGTGAATTTCGCGATAAATGCAAAATTCATACAAAGCATTACGAAATAGCACAGGATCGTGCTTATCGGCGTTCCGTATATACCAATCGACGGTATTCCGATTAAAATGTAAGCACTTACAAATTTTATCAATACTCCGACAAACGTGGATATTATGCTGAGTCTTTCATACCCGTGTCCCTGCAGCACGGCTCCGGTCACGGCTATCATACCCACAAAGAATACGGCAATCGCCAGCACAGACAACAGCGGAGCCGCGACATCAAGACTCGTGACCTGCTTGCCTGCCGCATTTATGTAAATAACGGCGTTATTTGTATACAAAAACGATAATACCGGACGTGCCATTGCAGACAGCCCTATGGCGCATGGGACTGAAATCACCGATACTATGCGCATTGTGGAAATGACGATATGCTTCAGCTTTTTCTTGTCTCCGAGAGTAACCGCCGCGGAAACCGTCGGAATAAGGCTTATTGAAAACGGATATATAAGTGTCGGCGGCAGGTTATACATGGTGACAGATTTACTCGTGTAAGCTCCGAACATTTTTATAGCTGACTGCTCGTCAACTCCACAGTTGATAAGGCGGCTGACGACAAGAGATGTATCGATGACTCCGGTAAGACTCATTATGGATGAAGCAACCGTTATCGGTATTGCGATTGATATAAGCTCTTTTGTGAGCTGCCTTGATGTTTTCATCTTTTCAGGCGGATCAAGACGCGAGTCACGCGCTTTTTCATCCCGCTGTGAAAAATATTTTGCGATAATCAGCGACAAACAGCTGAACACAACACCTACCGTCACGCCGAGAATCACATATGCGGCGACCTCTGATTCCGAGCAGCCGCTGTCTATTGCGATTTTTCCGGCGGCGAGACCGATGAACAGCTTGCCCAAAGCCTCTATCGTCTGCGAGAAAGCCGTCGGAGTCATATTTTGATGCCCCTGGAAATACCCTCTGAAGGAGCTTATAATGCAGATGAAAAATACGGTTGGAGAGATAGCCAGAATCGGTCTGAAAGCCTCCGGCATTTCAGCCATATTCGCAAACACCCTGGAAAGAGCAGCCATAATGGCCGTCCCGGTAATACCAAGTATGAAAAAGAGCCTGAACGAAATTTTAAATATGCGGTTGATTTCTGTTTTGTTGTTTCTGGCGTTCGCCGCCGCGATCATTCTTGACACCGCGACCGGAAGACCGGAAGTAGATATCATAAAGAATAATACATAAAAGCTGTAGGCCGAATTAAAATATGCCATGGTCGTATCACCGACCATGTTTGTCAGCGGTATCTTAAACAACGCACCGATCAGCTTGATTAATATGTTTGCCGCCATCAGAATCATGGCTCCCTGAATGAAGCCCTGCTTTTTGACTGACATCTGATAAGTCCTTTCGGAATGTCTTTTTTAGCCGAGAAATTCGTGCAGAAGAGAATTAGGAGGAATCAAACAGTCGTCGATAGGAGCTACCTCCGATATTTTCGACGAAAGCAAATCTGCGTCCGTTTTGTATTTACTGTCGGGTGCAACATTGCCGAGCACATCGAGCGCATGATTTCTCATAACGCACGGCTCATATTCAAACGCAGAGGATATGCGGATATCGGCGTTTTTTATAAACGGAGTGATATACTGTTTTTCCGCCTCTGTCACGCCTTTCCAGAGCGCGAAGGTGCGTTCCGCATTCGCGTTACGGAAATAGCTGTCCCTGACCAAACGGCGTAAAAGCCTGATTTCTCGACAGGAGAAGAGTTCTTCACCGTTAAGGAAATAGCTGTCCGCGACGGAGATATATATACCGAGTAATTTATCAGGATCAATATTGCCGATAATCTTGTCATTCAGCGCATGAATGCCTTCGATTATTACTATATCGTGATCTTCAGGATCATATTCCACATATTCAGGTTTTCTTGTCCCGGTAAGAAAATCAAATACCGGAAGAAAGACTTTGCGTTTTCGCGAAATATCATAAAGCACCTCGACTAGATAATCGGAATCGATATGTGAAAAACTGTCATAATTTTTCGTTCCGTCGGGGTTCAGAGGCGCCTCAGCTTGGTTTTTGAAAAAGTCGTCTGTTGAAAGGACCTTTATTCTCTTCCCTCTTTGACGGAGCATTTCATAAAGCTTGTTGGCACCTGTCGTCTTACCGCTGCAGCTCGGACCGGCCAGCGCCGCAAGAACCGGATTTTTCTCAATAAAGGAATCCGCTATAGGAATTAATCTTTTTTCAAAATTCGCCTCGCATTCGGAAACATAAGCGCATATTTCAGAATTTTGTGCTTTTTTAATAAATTCATTCTTAATTTCATACATACTTAATTAACCTGCCTTTCAGGCTTTCGTGACATCCGTTGGTTTACGGTTTCTGTCAAGATTCGATTCAAGCTTCTTCAGATTGTTATTCGTTTTATCGGGAAATGATAAATACTCTGTAGGATATTTATATGAATACAGACGTTCTATCATTCCCTTGTTCACAAGCTTTGTAACGGCTCCCGCGCCGCATGAAAGCACGGAACACATATCCTCCATCATTGCAATATTATATTCGCATATGTGATCTTTTAATGCAAATCCTGTGTTTTCACCGTTTCCTACGGCATTTTTCTGACGGTAAATATAATACGATTCGTATCCCTGTGCGTAAAGCAGCTTTTTACACATATCATTCAAGCCCGCGACTTCTTCTGTACGTATATCGGAAGGTGAAATCGTCATATCAGACGAGCGCTTTTTGCAGAGAGAATGAACCGTAATGTTCTCGGCTCCGAGCGAAATGCAATCGGAAAGCGTTTTTAAAACGCCTTTTTCACTGTCACCGGGAAGACCGGTAATGATATCTGAATTTATTGATGTAAATCCGGTTTTTTTCGCTTCTTCAAAGGCCTCGTAAAAATCATCTGCTGTATGGTTCCGTCCGATTGCTTTCAGCACATCGTCATTTGTTGACTGCGGATTGATGCTTATCCGTCCTACGCCGTGTTTCTTGAGAGTTTCAAGCTTTTCCACCGTGACCGTGTCCGGCCGTCCGATTTCGTAAGTGATTTCAACGCAACCGGACAAATCAAACGAAGCTTCAAGCACATCCAGAAGTCCGTCGGTCTGAGCGACGGTCAGTATACCTGGCGTGCCGCCGCCGACATAAACTCCACGCAACCTGCGCGAAGTACGGCGCATTATCTCTCCGACCGCGCAAAGCTCTTTTTTTAAGGTGTCAAGATACTTCGGGATAAGCTTCAGGTGGTGCGGAGCGGCGGACGAGATAAAAGAACAATAAGCGCATCTCGTCGGGCAGAACGGTATAGAAATATATAAAAAGCAATCGGAATCGGATAATGAGCAGGAAAGCTCTGACTCATATTCTGCCGCGCGTATCAAAACGCCTGCCTTTTCGGGCATTATCAGATAATCCCGGCATAAAATATTTTCTGTTTGCATAACGGACAAGCCGTGGGAAAGATAAAATAAAGCGATTTTCGCGGGTCGGACACCCGTAAGTATACCAAAAGGAGCGCGATAATTGGTCAATTTTTCGGCACATGCATAAAAAGCACGTCCCAAAGCGAGTGACCGTACCCGCTGAGACGTGAAATGAGAAGAGATGAGGCACGAATAACTCCCCTCTGTGTTTATCGATCCGGAAAGTCCGGTATGAGCATATACCTCGCCGCCGATTTCATCTACAGAAGCGTCAACTTTAACCTCTGAAATGCCCGGAAAATATATATTCATCAAATTATATAATAGATCTTTTGATGCGTTGTCGGGAGCGTTGATCTCCATATCAGCATAGCTCCTCTGTGTCGAGAATAATCGTGACAGGACCATCGTTGGTCAGCGTTATCTTCATATCTGCGCCGAACACTCCGGTCAGGACGCGCGCTGTCCCGCCGCCTTCGCGAAACGCAAAGCTTTTCGCGTAATCGCCCAGACAGAATGTGAAATAGTCGAAAAGAGGCTTTGCGGCTTCCGGACGGGCCGCTCCGAAGAAATCAGGACGCCGGCTTTTTTTACAGTCGGCGTATAGTGTGAAATTGGGAACGATGAGTATGTCCCCCGCAGTATTATCGGATCCGGTATTCATTTTTCCTATTGGAAGATTCATTTTATCTGCTTCGTCGCGGAATATTCTGAGCTTTATTATCCTGTCGCATAATATTTCAGCTTCGCGTGGGGTGTCTCCGACGGCGATGCCGAGAAGCACGAGCATCCCCCTGCCGATTTTTGCGTGGAACGCGCCGTTCGACGTCATCGAGCATTCGGAGACACATTGTATGACAGCCTTCATCCGAAGTTATTTCCGGTCCTTTCCATTATTATATGGTATATTTGATTATAATATTTGTCACGAGCAACAAGACAGTTTGAACTTGGCCGCCGGTTTTCAGCCTCGTGCGACTTCTATAATATCCTTGATTTTTTTCACGCGGGAAATTATGCTTTGAAAATGTTCTGTGTTTTTTGTTCTTATGCACAATGAAAGCGTTATAACGCCATCGCTTCTGGCACGGGAATTAATCGAAAGCACATTGACATGCATATCAGCGAGCGCGCCTGATATATCCGCGAGAATTGTAACCGTATTGTTTGCGATGATATTCAGTATTGCGTCAAAGCCTGAGTCGGTTTCTCCCGTTTTTAAAATCCATTCGGCGTTGAACCATCTGTCCTTTGTTTCCGGGTTTTTAAGCCCGGCTATCGTATTATGGCAATCGTATTTATGGATAGATATACCGAAGCCGCGTGTCATAAAACCAACTATCCTGTCGCCGGGAAGCGGATTGCAGCATTTGGCATATTTAATCTGAAAGCCGTCCATTCCTTCGATAAACACACGCTCTCCAGACGGCTTCACCGGAGGGTGTGATGTGTCGGAAATATTGGCAAACGGCGCGTCAGCGACGGCGGGCGAGGCAAGCTTCGAAAGCTCGTCCCGTATTCTTTCCGTTATTTTCTGAAGCGATATACCGCCATAACCGAGTGAGTTGTAAAAATCGTCTATATTCGCGAGACCGTAGCGTTTCGAGAATGAAATAATCAGCTCCTGCTTTTGATCCTCGGTGATGTTTCGCGGTGCGTGCGCTAATTCCCTGTCTATTTCGGCTTTTGCAATGGCGATGTTTTCGGCGCGGCGTTCTTTTTTAAACCATTGACGTATCTTATTGCGGGCTTCTCCTGTTTTTACAAGCTTAATCCAGTCGCGGCTGGGTCCCTTCGAAGCGGCGGAGGTCAGAACCTCCACAATTTGTCCGGTCTGAAGCGGGGTATCTATCGGAGCGATCATTCCATTTATTTTTACGCCGACCATCTTGTTGCCTATTGCGGAATGTATCGCGTATGCGAAATCAATACCGTTGGCTCCGCTTGGCAGATTCACTACGTCGCCCTTAGGCGTAAACACAAAGGTCTCGTCTTCAAAAAGATCGATCTTGAGCGGACGCAGAAATTCATCCGGGTCTGTCTCGTCGCGTTCGGTTTCAAGCAGGGTGCGAATCCATTCGAGCTTTTTATCAAGCGAATCACGCGAGCCGGCTGAGCCCATCTTGTATTTCCAATGAGCTGCGATGCCGTATTCTGCGATAGCATGCATTTCCCATGTGCGTATCTGAACCTCAAACGGTATACCGTCGCGCCCGATTACCGTGGTGTGCAGCGAACGATAGCCATTCGGCTTCGGCGTTGAAATGTAATCTTTAAATCTGCCGGGAATCGAATTGAAGGTTTCGTGAATCATGCCAAGCACTGTATAGCATTCCATCTCGGTATCAACGAGTATCCTTATGGCGTAGAAGTCATATATTTCGTTGAAATCCTTGTTCTGGGTATACATTTTTTTATAAATGCTGTAAATGGATTTGACTCGGCCTTCAATGGCAAATTTGATATTCTGAGCTTTAAGGTTCTCTGTGATTATTTCCTGCGCGTGATCAAGAAAATTCTTGTTTGCGCCGTATTTCCGGTCTATGTCGCGCTTTACTTCCTCGTATCCGATGGGATCAAGATACTGCATTCCGAGAACTTCAAGCTCTGACTTTATCTTCTGCATTCCCAAGCGGTGAGCAAGAGGAGCATATACGTGCATGGTCTCAAGTGCGATAAGCCTTTGCTTATCCTCACGGTGAGAGC
Organism: Oscillospiraceae bacterium; assembly: GCA_034925865.1. Lineage (NCBI taxonomy): Bacteria > Bacillati > Bacillota > Clostridia > Eubacteriales > Oscillospiraceae > Oscillospiraceae bacterium. The sequence goes on from JAYFRN010000022.1 coordinate 21,606, forward strand.
TGAGCGTTCGCATATTATGCAACCGATCACATAGCTTTATGAAAATAACGCGAACATCCTTCGACATAGCAAGAAACATTTTTCTCAGATTCTCAACCTGCTGTTCAGCTTTGTCGGCGTATTGGATTGAAACAAGCTTTGTAAGGCCGTCAACGAGTATATAAACGTCTTCGCCAAATTCCTCGCGTATTTTTTCGGGCGTAACCTTGTCTGGACAGTCCTCTATCGTGTCATGCAGAAGCGCGGCGCAAATCGAATCCGTGTCGAGCTCAAGCGAAGCCACAAGCTCCGCGACAGCCACCGGATGACAGATATATTCTTCGCCGGATTTGCGGTATTGGCCGCAGTGACATATTTTTGCAAAATTATATGCTTTGGATATTTTTTCAAAATCGTAATTATATCCCGTAGCCGCGAGCATTGCCATAAGCTCGGTAATATCCGAATGCTTGTCGCCAGAATCGGCCGAAGCTTCTGTCATATCGTATTTATCAGTATTGTCAGATGTCATTTGTCTCGTTTATTTCTGTTTCAAACTGCAGCCGACGCATCAGCTCAGACTTTTCAAGATTGATTTTTTGTCTTGAAGCGGAAGGCGAAGGAGGCAGCAGCATAATCTCCTGAATCATCGGAAAGCCCTTTGACGGATCCTTCCGGCGGAGAATCAGCTCCATTTCTTCAAATATATCAATTATTAACAACATTTTAAGAATATCCGTGCGTTCCGTGCTGTCAGCGGAAATTATCTTCATCATTGCGTTGATGTCTACCGGCACGAACGATGATTCTTTATCGTAATAAAACGCCTCGGTTGAAAGCAGACACATATCACACAGCTTTCTCCTTATATAGAGAAACGCTCGTTTGAAATCCTCGCGAACAGGAATCATATCACCGGCAATCCTCACGGAATTCCCGGAGCATATGCATTGATACTGCAGCAAGCGCTTTTGAACAAGCTCGACCGCCTGACGGGAAGGACGTATATCGCGCACGGTAAGCTGTACATTTTTATTGGTTCGGAAAACGTTTATATCCATGTTACAGATAATATCCACTCTGTCGCCGGGAAAATACGCAAAAGAACACGCCGGAACGCCAAAATACAGCGCAGGTACGGAAAGCTCATCCTTTACAAGCGTCAGTTTTGTATGGCGGTTGTCTCCTATAGAAATAACTTCTGTTATGAGAAACTCTGATATCAGAAAAAGCGGCACCGGATTGTTCAATCCGAACGGCTCAAGCTGGAGTATTTCCGATGCTGCTTTTAAATTAATATCAGATTTATACAGCTCGCAATCGGCATATATATGCTCGGCAAGATCTTCCTTTGTCAAATGAGTATGCGCATATTCGTTCAGACGCCGTTTCAGTTCAGGCAGCTTTTCGCGCTGGACGGAAAGCCCGGCAGCCATTTCATGTCCTCCGAATTTAATAAGACAATCCGATGCCGAAGCAAGCGCTTCAACAAGATTGAGCCCTTTTATGCTGCGTCCACTGCCTTTTCCCATATCGTATTCTTCCGGGGTGTCGGCATCTTCTCCCGCAAACGACACAAGTATGCATGGAAGATGGTATTTTTCACATATACGCGAAGCAACTATACCTATAACACCGTGATGCCATTTATTGCTTTGAACGATAATAAACAGGTCATGTTCAAAATCGTGATCTTTTTCAATTATAGCCTCGACTTCGTTGAGAATCTCGTTTTCATACAGCTGCCGCTGACGATTAGTGGCGCAAAGCTCCGCGGCAATGACCCGCGCAGCCCCGCGGCTGTCTGTAAGAAAAAGCTCTACCGCACGCATAGCGCTGCCTATGCGGCCGCATGCGTTTATGCGCGGGGCTATCACAAATCCGATATGTGTCGACGACAGCTTTTTGCGTCTCATGCGCCCGTTGGCGGAGCTTTCAAATCCAACCTCCGCAATAAGTGCTTCAAGTCCGATATTCTTTGTATTTTCCGCCTGCTCCAGCCCGGCAGTGACGAGAAGCCTGTTTTCATCTGCGATCGGCATAACATCGGCAATCGTTCCTATCGCTATGAGGTCGCAGAAAAGATTGCATATTTTATCGGTTGATATGCCGATATCCATTGAAAAGAAGCTCGAATCAAGCGCACACAGCAGCTTGAAAGCGACACCTACACCCGCAAGCTCCGGAAACGGATATTTGGAATCGGGGCGTTTCGGATTTACCACCGCATCCGCGTCCGGAAGCGGGAGCCGGCATGTATGATGATCTGTAATTACCACATTAATTCCGAGTGATTTCGCAAGGGCGATTTCCTCGTTCGCGGTGATTCCCGAATCGACAGTTATAATTAGTCCTACATCATCAACAGCAAATGAACGAACCGCATCAGGATTGAGCCCATAGCCTTCGGTAATACGTTCAGGTATATATACATTTACTTTCGCGCCGAGAGATCTGAGATATTGACATACGATAACAGATGAGGTGACACCGTCCACATCATAATCACCGAATATTATTATCTTCATTTTCGCGCGTACGGCGGATATTATACATTTGCACGCTTTATCCATGTCATCAAGCAGGAACGGATCATGTAAAAGAGCGCTTGATTTATCAAGCAATTTCTTTGCTTTTTCGGGTGTGTCGGCGCCTCTGGCAACAAGGAGGCGGGCCATAAGCGGTGAAAAGCCACATTCTGCTGCAAGTGCGGCGGCCTTAACCGTCTGAGGCTTCGGTATGACCCATTCTGCCGGAGGCTTTCCTCTCATTTTTATATCCATCCTTTATGCGGAATTTACATCGTGATGCTATTGAAAAGCTCTGATATACGGAGAATTTAATAAGTGATATATACATCGGAAAAGCGAAACGGTTTATAATAGTCACTATTTATAATATTAATATCACAATTTACGGGGAGTTATTCCGCGACAGGAATTTTTATGTCAAACGGATGATATTTATAATCCGTAAGCTTGAAGCTTTCGGAGTTAAAACTGTAAAAATCATTTACTTCGGGATCAATCCAAAGCTCCGGAGCTTCATACGGACTCTTTTCAATAAGCTCTTTTATCATCGGGATATGGCGGTCATATATATGAGCATCCGCGATAACATGCAGAAGCGTGCCTGGAACCAGCCCGCTGACACGCGCCATCATTATAAGCAAAAGCGAGTATTGTACAACGTTCCAGTTATTAGCGACAAGCATATCCTGACTGCGCTGATTTAAAATCATATTTAATATATTTCCGGACACATTAAAGGTCACGCTGTATGCGCAAGGATAAAGCCGCATTTCGGACAGATCGGTGTGATTATATATATTTGTGATTATCCTTCGGCTGTGAGGATTGTTTTTCAGGTCATATATAACCCTGTCAACCTGATCGAACATTCCTTCTTTGTATTTATGCTTCTGGGCGAGCTGATATCCGTATGCTTTTCCGATCGTGCCGTATTCATCGGCCCATTGATCCCATATATGACTGTTAAGGTCGGAGATGTTGTTCGATTTTTTCTGCCAGATCCATAAAAGCTCGTCGAGAGACGATTTCATGGCGGTACGCCTTATTGTCATAATCGGAAATTCCTTTGAAAGGTCGTATCTGTTTGTTATGCCAAAAAGCTTAACGGTGTGAGCGGGAGCGCCGTCTTCCCATTTGGGGCGAACCGGGTAATCGTTGTCCCATACGCCATTTTCAAGTATATTTCGGCAGTTTTGTATAAAAATCGTATCCGCTCTGCTCATTGCGTATCCTCCGTACCTTTTTATGTTTATTGAACGGTAACTATTATTAACGGCAATTATTAAAACGGCATTTAAATAAGTCGTGTTTTATAAGAGAGAAAAGCCCATATACCAGAGTCTTTTCTTTCTTAAGCGGTAATTATTTAAATGCCGAGTTAATAAATAATCCTTGTTCAGCAAGAGAGAAAGGCTCATATACTGTATTGAGGTCACCTGAATTTTCGTGTTGTATTATTGACTCATGAGTGACTCGCAATGACAAAGCACGATTATAAAATCGCTTCATTTATAATGAATATTATATCATATTTATATATATGATGTCAAGCATTGAGCTATATTGGCATATATTGATGTTTTCCGCAGCCATAAAGTTATATTACTTTTTACTAAAAATTAAAAAGCCGTCTCCGGGAGGAGACGGCTTTGAGCGCAGTGTAAATGATATTATCAGCCGTTATCAGCTGTTGCTGTTGCTTCAGCTGTCGAAGTTGCAGCTGTTACGGTGGAAGCAATCGCTTCTATAGTACCGACAATAACGTCTTTGTCTGCAACGGCAGTTGTAATAGTGCCGGTCTTAACTTCTTCGTTGTTTTTAACAAAACCGACGAAATGGGTTGCGTCGATTTCATATGTTCCGACTTTTGTAATCTCTCCGGTAGATTCGTCATATGCAAGAGTGATCGGTTCTTCAAGACTTTCAAAAGCTGTCTTGACAACTTCGATAAGAGTGGGAGCTTTACTTACTACTTTGACAGGTCCGTCGAAAAGCACTTCACCGTTTACATCGGTAAACTTAAAGTTTACGTTAATTTCCTTTGCGTCGGTATCTTTCGGTGTGCAGGATGCGAACATTGCGCATACCATCAATGCGGCAAGCAATATCGCAAAAATTCTCTTTTTCATTTCTTTCCTCCAAAACTTGTTGCATCAAAGCAACTTATTCTATTCACAAGAGATGAGCATATTATACAGTATGATATTTGGATTGTCAAGCAAATATGAACAAGCGTTCCATAATTTGCAATATTATCGATATTTCTTAATTATTAATTCATAATCTGCAATGTTCATTATACTGCGGACCTCGTTTGTCTTGAAAGCAGCTTTACAGACAAATCCTTGCCGATTCTGTATTCCGATACGGCCTCTATTTCACCGCTGTCAAGCTGATTGCGAAGCATTATCAGCACAGTCGCTTCACAGGGAACGCCCTGATAAGCAAGCAACACTCTTTTATTCGCCGCGGTATCGTCAGACGCGCTGTCCTTGATTGAAAGCCCAAAATGATATGCGCGGTAGTTCCTGCCATATAGATAACGTGAAACGAGGATTTCGCAGGTATATCCTTCTGGCAAAGTACTTTTGGCGTTTATAACAAGCTCGTTTTTTGTTCCGCTTTCAATAGTAAAGAAATTCCTGCACGCGTCAAGAAGCTTTTCCAGAGCCTCCGGTTTTAATTGCTTCACTCCGTTTGAGTCGTATGTATAATCATCTTCTGAAAATTTCGTTGAATTTTCGCGCAGATCAGCGGACGCTCTTAAATTACGGTAAATTATTGCAGCGATAAGCTTTGCCGCTTCACAGCGCTTTAACGGATCGCCGGGATTGAAGCATCCGTTTTCGTCTCCGTTAAATATTCCGTCATAGTAGCATTTAAGGACATACAGACGGGAGGATTCGGGGATCGAACAGTAATCCTTTATAAGTGAAGCATATTTTTCAAGCTCCGCGGACGGATACATTCCGCCGCGTATATATTCATGTCCGTACAACGATATCTGAGGATAAAGCGTACAGCTATTGAGAGTATTCCCGTTCGGCGCATGAAGCGAATCCAACTCAAACGATAATGACAAAAGTTTTGCGGTTTCAGCCCTGCTTATTCTCGCGTCAAGCTGCCTTTCCGCTTCCGGGCTTATAGCAACAGTCTCACCGGAAATTTTGATTCCATAATCACTGTCCGATAAAATACCTCCGTCCGCAAGCAGCTTTACATATCCGGAATACCACAGGTCAGCTCCTTCGGCGCCGGCTGTTATAAGCGCACTGCGCGCTTCAGACGCTCTGTCTTCAATGCCGAGATATCTCGTGATCAGTGCGAACAGCTGCACCGCGCTGAGCAATTCATCCGGTTCAAAGGATGTTTCTGATGTCCCAAGAAAGATTTTGTCATCGATAAGCGGCTCTAAATACGAATAAAACCAGTCCGACTCCGAAACATCAGTAAAATTCGAAACCGTTACTGACGGCGCACACAAAGGCGCGCCGTCAGTAACGGTGGAAGATAAGGCAGCGTTGACTGGAGGATTCGTAGCAAACGAACCCAAAGAGGACATTGTAACGATTGAAACGGCAAGAGTTGCCGATACCATAAATTTAATATATTTTTTTGCCGGTATTGAAAGCATCTTTTTCACCTGAATATTTTTTATGTAGTATACCACGGATTCTACATTTTTGCTATATTCTCAGAAAAATATTTTATTCAGTGGCAGCCCCAAGCGTAACAGACAGGTCAATCGTGGCTTTTCCGCGGTATATCTCAACCTGAACGACATCGCCAATTTTATGAGCGGTAATAAGGTCGGCAAGCTCTGTGCCTGACTTTACTTCCTTGCCGTCAAATTTTAGAATAATGTCTCCGAAGAGTATGCCGGCTTTATCGGCCGCTCCGCCCTTTGTGGTAAAGAGTACATATACTCCGAGCGGCGCGCCGTATTTTGCGGCATCACTCTCTGCCATGTTCTGAACCGTAACCCCTAGAGCGGCGCGTCCGGAAACGAACTCATTATCAGGTCTCTGAAGCACGGCTCCGTCCTTGATAATAGCTTCAATTATAGGGATAACACCGTTGATCGGAATGGCAAATCCCATGCCTTCGTATCCGTCAGCCAGCTTAAGAGTGTTTATTCCGATAACCTGTCCGTATTGATTCAAAAGCGGACCGCCCGAGTTGCCCGGATTTATTGACGCGTCAATTTGTATGACGGTCATTGTTTTTATGACGTTACCCGAATCGTTTGTAATTTTTACGTCGCGGTTTATAGCGGAAACCATACCATGGGTTGAAGTACCGGCAAATTCTATACCTGCCGGAGTTCCTATTGCGATGACCGGGTCGCCCTCTTCGATTTTGTCCGAGTCTCCAAGCTCTACGGAAGGAAGCTCCTCTGCGTCGATGTGGAGGACGGCAATATCAGTAAGAGAGTCGGTTCCCACCACTGTTGCCGGATATTCCGAACCATCTTTTAATACAACGGTTACCTTTGTACTGTCTTCAACGACATGACAATTTGTAATTATATATCTCTTGTCGGTATCGTTTTCGGTAGCTTTTATAATGAAACCGCTGCCGATGCTTTTTGAAATGTCCTTGCCGTTGATTTGAGTAACGGCAATAATGCCGACTACACTGGGCTTGGCTTTTTTGATTATATCCTTGTTCGAAAGCGTTCCGCTTGTGACAGACATCGGAATCTGGATTACCGGTGTCTGCGTCTGAGTTTCGTTGCTTGTCTCGGTTTGCTGCTGATTTCCGGAAGCAACAGGTTTATATCCTCCGGCAATCACAGCGACAAGACATGACACGGTAACAAGGCATACCATTGTCATAACCGCAGCGAATATCTTCAGACCCTTGAAATCCGTTTTCAATTTGCGTTGACGGCTGTTTTTCTCGTATTCGTCATAGCTCCATTTGTTCTTGAATCCGCCGTATGAAAGCTCTGTCTGAGCCGGCGAGCGGACGGGTTCGTTTTCGGAAAGCGGCTGTGCCGAAACATTGTTTTCCGAATTTTCTTTTTGCGGTGCTTCGGATGCGCCCTGATCTTCATTTTTAATGTTTTTTATTTCGTCTGACATACGCTCATCTCCGTATCACAGAATTTACTGTACGATTATATTAACATAAAAATATGAAATAAATGTTGTATTTTTGTGTAGTTTTGCAGAAATTTTACATGATGGATTGTTTCAACCCGAAGGCTTTTCTTATAATCATCAATTTATGTTCTGCGCCTTGCTTTCATGGACACGCGACAGGGTAAATACGAATTCGCAGTATTCGCCGTATTCGCTCTTTACCCAGATCTCCTCGCCATGACTGTCGAGAATCGTTTTTACTATATATAATCCGAGTCCGACACCGGTTTTGTCAAGTCCTCTTGATTTGTCAGACTTGAAAAAGCGGTCAAAAACGAAAGGCAGATCCTCCGGCGGTATGCCGATCCCGGTGTTTTTCACAGAAAAGAAAACTTTTTTGTCTTTTTCATGTATGTTCAGCGAAAGCTGACCGCCGGGCTTTGAAAATTTAACGGCATTGTCGCATAGATTGTACACAACCTGATGAATCGCATCCGGGTCGGCGAACACAGTCATTTTATCGCTGTCGCAATCGAATACGACATCAAGGTTTTTCTCATCGATTTTCTTTTCCATAGATATGAGAATTTGGCGCGCAAGTTCGCATATGTCGAAAGCCGATTTGTTGAATTTTCTTTCTCCGGCCTGCATTCTTGAAATATCAAGCAAACTTGAGACAAGACGCGAAAGGCGTTTGACCTCGGCTTGTACGATATTCAGGTAATAAGACTGCTTTTCCTGCGGAATGTAGCCGTTCAATATACCGTCGATAAATCCGGATATAGACGTCATCGGCGTTCTCAGATCATGTGACACATTCGCGAGGAAATTTTTCCTCAATTCCTCGTTCCGTTCAAGTGAATTTGCCATATTGTTAAAAGCCACAGCAAGCTCCGCAATTTCATCCTCACCCTTCACCGGAACGCGGACATCGAATTTTCCCTGAGCAAACTGCTTCGCCGCGCGGCTCATTTCTTTGATAGGAGACGTGATTTTCTCACTGAGAAAATATATTGCGATAAGAGCAATAAGGAAAAGCCATAGCATACTGATGATTATGGTCTTTGTCATCTGCTCGGTAATACCTGTTTTGGCCAAAGATGGTGAACAGATAAAAAACGCTCCGGCTATTTCAGATTCGGCGTTCTGAGCGGACGAGTTCTTTTTTTCCATCAGATACACGCTGTTAAGGTGTTTTTTTTCAAAAACACCTCCCAGTGTGCTGAAGGAATAGATATCGACGCCCTTGATTATATCGTTCATCACGCTCTCGGGAACATCGGCGCGGAAATATTCCGTATCACCGTCCGGAAGTCCGGACACAAGAATTTTACCTGTAGTGTCTGTAATGAATATGACCGTTTCGGATTTTTCGGCTTGTATCTGAAGCGTGCTTTTCAGGTAACCATTGTAATCGGTCATTAACGTATTGAAATCACAGCAAAGCATATTCATATACACATTTATGCTGTGTATAGTTATCTCCGCCGTATGAAGAATCAGTTCCTGCTTTGCCTCATAAGCGTAATTTGTTATAACGGAGCTCATTATTAACGCAAGCAGCATAAAGCTTATGAGAATAAGCAGCATAAACGCGCTGATATACCGCGTAAATACGCTTTTAAACAAAATCCGGCCTCCGGGAATTAATTATTGGCTTCTTATTATAGGAGCTCGAATTTATATCCCACACCCCAAACAGTTTTCAGAACCCATTTTGTGCTTATGCCTTCGAGCTTTTCGCGAAGACGCTTCACATGGACATCGACTGTACGTGAGTCTCCGAGATAGTCGAAGCCCCATACTTTATCGAGAAGCTGATCGCGGGTAAACACACGATTGTAATTGGAAGCGAGAAAGTAAAGCAGCTCAAGCTCCTTAGGAGGAATATCCACCGGCTTCCCTTTGAGTTTAAGCTCGTATTTCTGAAGGCTGATTTCAATATTATCGAATTTTATCGCTTCACCTTCGTCGAAATTATCATGTCCGTTTGAGCGGCGGAGAACAGCCTTGACACGCGCGGAAACCTCTTTCATATCGAAGGGCTTTACAATAAAATCGTCGGCACCGAGTTCAAGACCCAGAACCTTGTCAAAAACTTCGCCTTTAGCGGTGATCATGATTACCGGCTTGCTGCTCCTCTCACGGATCTCACGACATACCTGCCATCCGTCCATCTTCGGAAGCATGATATCCAGGAGAACAAGATCAGGTTCGTATATACGGAATGCACCGATCGCTTCGGCACCATCATTGGCCGTCTTCACCTCGTAGCCGTCATTTTCGAGATAAAGCTTCAGAAGCTCGCAGATGTTGAGGTCATCATCGACCACAAGAATTTTGGTTGACATGGTATTCTCCTTTTCACTTTACGCATGCCGCAAGGCATGCTATGTATAATTTTATTCACACTTGAAATGTTAACTAAGTTTATGCTATGTGACAATTATATACTATGTTGCCTCGCATATGATGTATATTTTATGATCATTTTATTAATTTTATTTGAACCGTTGCACGTATTTCCCCTCAGTAACAAACGGCATAACCAGAGAATCTCGATTTATTGAATAGAAGTGTTTTAAAATACATTTATATTTTTATGCACATTGAACAAGCTCATAATTGAATTACATAAAAATGTTCTGTATTATGTTATTTATTGCTTTATTTATACCAAATCAGGTTTTTATGCCAAATACCCTATAAGCTTTATCGATATCCTTTATAATAAGCAATGATTTTACTTCCGATATTACAGGTACACAATACTGAAACGTTACCGAGCTGCTTATAAACGTAATAAATATTAAACTCGTCTCATATTACAGCCGCAAACCTTATTATTTTATATTATATCCGATAACACTGCCGGATCAGGTCCGTGCAATGCCACAATCCGTTTTGTTTCCAATATATACTATTTATATATACAGCATATTGTAAAAACTCGCTTGTTATGTTATAATAATATAAGCATATATTATATTGTTACCAAAATTCGAACTAAAACAATCGAAAACTGAATTACATCGCTTATGTAAGACTGATAAAGTGTACAGAAGCAAATCGAAGCCTGATAAAGTGGCAATCAATACGTAATACGATCTTATTAAAACGGCAATTATAAAAACGGCATTTGAATAAGCCGTGTTTTACGGTAATTATTTAAAGGCAGGGTTAATAAATAATGATGGTTTTATTGCGGTAATGGTTTAATTGCGAGTAAAAGATAAGGATAATCATAACAATGAAAAAGCTGACGGAATATATAAAAAAAATTAACGATGCGCCCGTAATAATCATATGCGGGCATTATGGTGCGGGAAAGACAAACATTGCTGTCAACCTTACGCTGGAGCTTGCTGAAAACAGCCGGAAAGAAAATAAAATAATACTCGCGGATCTTGACATAGTGAATCCGTATTTTCGCTCCTCTGACAATACCGCCGAAATTATAGCTTCAGGCGCGGAGGTTATAATACCGCAATATGCCGGCAGCAATGTAGACATTCCCGCAATTCCCGGCGAACTGAAACGCGTGTTTTTACCCGGCTTTAAGTCTGTTCTCGACGTCGGCGGAGACGACAGCGGCGCGATTGTCCTGAGCGGATACTGGGAGGATATAATAAAAGCCGGTTATAATTTTATATATATAATCAACGAAAGCCGTCTTTATATTAAATCGCCGCTTGACGCGTCTTCAATGCTTTCGGGCATACAGACAGCGTCCGGTCTTAAGGCGACCTGTATAATTAACAATACGAATCTCGGTCAGGAAACAAACGCTGATATAATAAGGCACGGGTTTGACTACGCCGAAAGGGTATGCTCGTTAACCGGTCTGCCGCTTTGCGCCACATCCATTCCCGAATCAATTTTCAACGCTTTTTCAGCGGATGAAATTGAGAAATACCGAATATGTCCTATAAAGGATGTCACAAAGAAGCTTTATAACTAAAGTAATATATGACAGTAAATTTCAGCAAAAAGATAAGCAGGGCGTTGTTGTATAATTTAATATTACCAAAATTTTTCTCATAAATCGGAAATCTATACGATGATAAATTGGTCTTTTTACACAGAATACAGTTATCACCCGTTTGATCAGCATGACATATAATAAGGTGATAAAAACCTGCTGTGTTTTGATAATCATTAAAACGGCAATAAAATAATCCTTGTTTTGCGGTAATTATTTAATAGCCGAGTTAATAACTATATATCAATATTTATAACGGAGGCGCGGAAATCCGCGGCATTCCATTGAAAAGAAACAAAACAGTTATTTTAATTTTATTATTAATCATCATTATCCCGTTAATTCTTTCGGCCAGTTTTATTACGATGATAATATTCGGGGCAGCGGACGGCAGTATAAATTCAGCGCAGTTAGTATTTGCGGCAACAATATTAATTGCTTATGTATTTACTCTTTATCTTCTGATCTTAAGCTTCGGCTTCGCAAAGCGGTCACGTAAGCTCTGGAACATACTTTACATAGAACTTGATCCCGAAAAGTTCATAAATGAAACACAAATTTACCTTTCACGTATAAAAAATGCCGTTCAGAAAAATGTACTCAGAATGAATTTGGCTCTCGGATATGAAGCCTTACGCGATTATACAAAAGCAGTCAGCATGATGCAGTCTGTATCCGCAAACGAGATCAGCGGTATTTATAAGCTCATATACCATACGAATCTAGCCGTTTTTTACGCAAAGCTTAAAGATATCGAATCAGCGGAAAACCATTTCACCGAATGCGAAAAGCTTATCCCGCACGCACAATCATATATTGTTCAGTCAGGTGAAATTGATAACGCAAGAGGCGTCATTTCATACCACACAGGCGATTTTGACAAAGCTCAGGCTTCATTTGAAACTGCATTGAAAGCGGTAGCACTGAATCCTGTCCGCGCGGTCGAAATCAAGCTGTATTTATCAAAAATATATATTCAAACCGGATCAATATCAGACGCAAGAAGAATTATACAAGGATTGTCAGGCGAACGTATGCTCCCCTGTGATCTCGACGAATATAAAATGCTTGCAGAGTGTTTAAATTAAGCATTTACAGAAGAGATGTTTAATCCGACATCTCTTCTTCTGTTATTATTAACTCATCATTTAAATAATTACCGCAAAACAAGAATTATTTAATTGCTGTTTTAATAAGTCCTTGAGCTTCGCTTGTACGACAGCGTCAGCAGCTTTGCATTATTAATAATCTGCGGAAATTGTTTTCATGTATGAAACCTGCGGCATATAAAATTAATTTAATGCAGTTAGAAAGGATATACAATGGAAAGACTAAAGAAAATTGACATGCATGTTCACAGCACTCCTGAACGGTTTATCGAGCGGATAAACGGAGGAACATATGCCACGCCGGACGAGTTAAGAGTTATATATGATAAGTTCGGCATTGAGAAAGGACTTTTACTGCCAAGCGGAATGTATGCGGCATCCACATATGATGTCATATCTCCCAGAGAAGCATATCATCTTGTTCAGAATTATCCGGAAACTCTCGGATGGTGGTTCTGCAATGTCAATCCGGCATGGGGTGACAATACGGCTGCATTTGATCTCAACCATTTTTTGAATTTTTTCAAATCAAAAGGCGCCAAAGGTCTTGGCGAGCTTACGGAAAACAGATTCTTTGACGATCCGTTCATGCGCAATCTCTTTAGACATTGCGAAAAATGCGACATGCCAATAACCTTTCACATTGGAGATATGAGCGGGGATTACGGCATTGTAGATTCTCTCGGTCTTCCCGGTTTGGAAAAAACTCTGTCAGATTTCCCCGAACTAATGCTTATCGGACATTCTCAGAAATTCTGGGCGGAGATAAGCGGAGACGCCGACGAAAAAACACGCAGCGGTTATCCCAAGGGAAAGGTCGCCAAAGGAGGCAGAGTTCCGTACCTCTTAAAAAAATATCCGAATATGTATGCCGATCTTTCAGCAGGCAGCGGATACAACGCAGTCACTCGGGATCCTGAATTCGGATATGAATTTCTTGAGGAATTTCAGAATAAACTGTTTTACGGAACTGACATATGTGATCCGCGCAATATAACAAATCCTATGCTGCAGCTCGCAGAGTATCTTGATACTGCAATGGAGAATAAAAAAATAACATATACCGCCTATGAAAAGATATCACGGAAAAACGCTCTCGAATTACTGAACAGATAACAGTATTTCATAAGTATTATTTAATTTCCGTTTCTATTAAATAACGCAGCTCGCCGTATTTCAGTCACAAAAATGATCGCCAGCTAAAAAATATACATATGCATAGGTTTGATTCTCACGAGGTATATTATCTTGGCATCTAAACAATGATAGAAAATTTTCTCATTTTGAATAATGTCAATTTTTCCAATGATTAATAATATCACATTTTTTCGACTCTTATTGACACGGCGGCTGTTATGGTATAAAATAAGCCTCATAGAAAAAGCATATTCTGTGCAGAAAGTTGTGAATACCAATGGAAAGCAAAACACAAAAAAGAGTATTTAAAAACATAGGCGTTTTAACCGGAGGCGGAGACTCGTCCGGAATGAATGCGGCTGTGAGAGCGGTAACCCGCAGCGCGATTGCACGCGGAGTAAACGTGATCGGTATCAAAATGGCATACAGGGGGCTTATTGATAACATTACAGAGCAGCTGACACCGATCTCTGTATCCAACATAATAAACCGCGGAGGAACATTTATTTATTCCGACCGCTGTAAGGAATTTAATTCCCCCGAGGGAGTAAAACGCGCGGTCGAAATATGCGGGAAACTCGGAATCGACGGGATCGTAGCCATAGGCGGAGACGGAACATTCCGCGGAGCGCGTGATCTCACTCACTCCGGAATTCCCTGCATAGGTATCCCCGCCACGATAGACAACGACATAACAGCGTCTGATTATTCGATCGGCTTCGATACCGCACTCAACACAGTTATCGCCGTGGCAGACAGACTGCATGATACCTGCGAATCTCACGGCAGATGTAATATAATCGAAATAATGGGACGCGGAAGCGGATATCTAGCGCTTTATTCAGGAATAGCATGCGGCGCAACAGAGATCATTACAAATGAATTTCTCCCTAAAAAAGCAGATGATTCGGTAACAGATCCGAATGCACGCTCTCTTGACGAAGAACATGCCAAAGCGCTGCTCGATAAAATGCTTAAATCCAGACAGCTTGGCAAGAGAAGCTTTCTGATAATGGTGGCGGAAAACATGCTGCCTGTCAAAACAACCATTCAGGAAACCGGAGTTGTCGCGGACGGCAGGAAATTCCCGGTTTCAGTCGTAAAGCTCGTTTCCTACGGTGAGGCGCTTTGTGAATATTTAAATAAGCAAATGGAGCTTATGAATTCCGGAAAGAGCATAATAGAAACGAAATTCATGCGTCCTTCGCATATTCAGCGCGGAGGCGTTCCGACATTCCGCGACAGAGCCATTTCCTCATTGATGGGAGATAAAGCGATAGACCTTCTTATGCTTGGCAAATCGAATCTCGTCGTTTGCATGAGAAAAGATGAAATAACCTCCATGGATATCGATTTCGCGCTTGAGGTCGATCGCCTGTTCAAGGGCAAGACAACAATCGAGGCTCTTGAAAAGGACTTCTCTGCTGACGATATTGAAAAAATGAAAGCCATTGTCGAGGAAAAGCGCGCCAGCTTCTACGATATTTACGACGTTAACAGGACAATTTCACTCTGATATTTTTATTAACTCGGCATTTAAATAATCTAGGTTCAAAGAGAGAAAAGGCTCTTGCATATGGGCTTTTCTCTCATATAAAACAAGACTTATTTAATGCCCGCTGAACAAAAGAAAATATACAGCAAGGCAAGACAAATCGCAAGAATTATGGTATAATAAGTGCAAGGAAAATGGCCGAAACATGTTAAAAAGCTTGCACTTGGGGGCGACGAGATGTATAAATACAGC
>JAYFRN010000023.1 GCA_034925865.1 Oscillospiraceae bacterium
CGATATGGTGATAGACGGAGACCTGTTCATAACCGCCGATAACAGCGATGACGCAATTACTCTTGAAAATGTGACAGTTAAAGGCAAGATATATTATAACGCGGCGAATATAGGCGCGATAAAATATGTCGGACAGAACACAATTACTGAAAAAATAAATATTGACGCCGCGCTGACCGGCGCGACAGGTGCCACTGGCGCAACAGGAGCTACAGGCGCGACAGGTGCCATAGGCGAGCAAGGTTACCGTGGATTTGCCGGATCGACCGGAGCCACAGGCGCCACAGGAGCTCCCGGTATTCCTGGAGTACCCGGATTACCGGGTCCCCAAGGTCCTCAGGGTCCTGCAGGAGCAACAGGTGCTACAGGTGCTACAGGTGCTACAGGTATAGGTGCTACTGGCGCAACAGGCGCCACTGGAGCTCCAGGTGCTACTGGCGCAACAGGCGCAGTAGGTGCAACAGGTGCTGACGGTGCTACAGGTGCTGACGGTGCAGTAGGTGCTACAGGCGCTACAGGCGCTACAGGTGCAACTGGTGCCACTGGTGAAACCGGAGCAACTGGTGCTGCAGGCGCTAATGGCGCAACTGGTGAAATCGGCGCAACCGGTGCCACAGGCGCAACCGGTGCCACAGGTGCTACAGGCAATGCAGGTATTCAGGGCGATCAGGGTCTTCAAGGTATTCAGGGTCTTCAAGGCATACAGGGTGATACCGGAGCTACAGGCGTAACTGGTGCCACCGGTGAAACCGGCGCTACTGGCGCAATAGGTAAAACCGGCGCTACCGGTGCAATCACAAGTGATTTCGGTTATATATATGATATAGCGACTGTTGGTGATACAACAATCGCTGGCGGAGCCGATGTTCCTTTTTCACATAACGGACCGATTCTCCCCCCTATCAGTCATACCCCTGGCACAACCTTTTATACGATCAACTCAACCGGAACATATATGATTTCATATACAATTTCATATACGGCAGGAGCAGGAGCAGAGATAGCTATCGCGGTAGATAATAATTGTGATGCGTCAACGTATATCTCATTAATAAACAATACGGATACTGTCAGCGGAACCGCAATGCTCAATCTGATAGCGGGCAACGTTATTACTTTGCGTAATACTACTCCCACTCCAATTACTATGGTTTTAGCTCCGTCCCTCGGCGCCCAACTTAGCATTATTAAAATTAGTTAATTAATTCAATCATGAGAACGGCGGAGCAATTTCCGCCGTTCTCGACTGTGTTATATTGCAATACACACATATTTTATCTTAAATCAGCAATTAATTTAATTGAGAGAATATTACATATGGAAAAAAGCAAAAACAATAGATCAGGACTATATAAATATATTTGTAATATAAAACCGATAGCCGTACTGACGGCTTTTTATATAATATTCACAGCGTTAAGATTTATTATCGGATTATTTACGAGTCAAAATCCCATCATTTTACCTGACGAGAATATTTATATGAATCTTGCGCGTTCTATTCATGAAAGCGGAATTGTGTCGATGCGTTCACAGCCGGTTTCATATTATACTCTTTTATATTCATTTGTAATTTCCCCTTTTTTTGCGCTCCCTGCGTCAGTAAATATTTTCAGAGTTGTACAACTGTTCAATACTGTTATTATGAGCCTTGCCGTATTTCCGGCATTTTATATAGCTGACCGCTTTTTAAATAATCAAAAAACCGCCTATGCAGTCGCGTTATTTTCGCTTTTCATACCGGATATGATCATGGCGTCAAGGCTGATGACCGAAGCGTTTGTTTATCCGATTTTTCTGTTTGCAATATTCTTAATGCTCCCTGCTTTCTCGGATGGCTGCCCGATTTCATCACTTAGAGCTTCCGTGTGTGCAATTATTTCTTTTTTGCTTTATCTGTCAAAATCCGGTTCAATTGCGCTCGTCATTGCATTTTCACTGTATTTAATCATTTATTCTATAAAGAACAAAGACCAGAAAGCTATTATAAAATTCGCGATTTTTACCGGTGTATTTTCGTTATTATATTTTGTATTCAGATTTATTTGTGTCGCAAAATTAAAAATTGACCCTTCGGTTGAAACTATATACAACACATATGCTCCGGCAAATATGATCGAGCATATTTCAAGAACTCTTCCCGGAATGCTGCTTTACATTTTTTATACAATAATCGCATTCGGAATATTTCCCATACTTATCCCGTTAGCATCAATAAAAGAATTTCCGAACCATAAGCGCAGACTGATAATTTTTTCAGTAATTGTTCTTGCGATGTATGCCGCAGGAGCCTGCTGGATGTTTTATGCAAGTGAAACGGTTGGAAATTTCCATGCGGGACGAATTCATATCAGATATTTATTTCCCTTTATGCCCTTATTTTTTATGTTTTTCCTGTCACCTGAATTAAAAAACAAGAAACCGCATGGCATAATGATGCTTGGCGTTTCTTATTTAATTGCCGTGTTCGCCACTCAGTCGTTCACATCAATATTATCCGGAGAATCATATTGCGTGGATGCAATATCTCTTTCTTATATTACATTTTCAAGAGGCGATTTCAATTCACGCCTGTTTATGCAGGTTGTAGTCATGACATTTTTGCTTTATATGGCATACCAATTCTTATCTAATGGTTTTGGCAAAAAGGAACGCAATTCTGTTATTATTTTTATGGCTTGCACTATCCTGCTGTCAAATATCTGCGGATATGTAAAATGCTTATATAATACTGATGAAAGACTTACTGATGACGTTCAAAGCACAGTATCATATGCTTACGGAAGGAAAACAACTTTGATTCTGAGCAATGACACATATTTTGATAATAATCTTTCCGTTCTTGATTGTTCGCTCCGTCAATCGCCATATTGTATTAATATAGATGAATTATGCTTCGGTATGAGCGAATACGGGAAAATAAATTCAATTGTTCCGAGTAAATATTGGACGGAAAACCCTATTAATCCTATTTCACTATGCGACTCTTATATAATGAACGGTTTTGTATATAATAATGCTGTAATCGCGGATGGAGCTTCATGTGAGCTGTCTGCGAACGGATATTATTTAAAGTTATCTCCAAACAAAGACGGTAAATTGTTCAAGAGTATTATGACAAATGTCAGTAAATTAGGAGAGCTTAGAAATAACTCATCCGTTTGGCTGTTTGATCAATCGCTTTTATCAAATGAGACCGTTAATATTTATTTAAAAGTCACTGCCTCGTCGGCGGGTACATTAACAATTTCAACAGATACACAAAGCTTTTACTATAACATAGATAAAAATTCAGAATGGATTTATGGAGTTTATAATGTATCGGGAGATGGTATGAAATTTTCGATTTCCTCTGATACTGATGCAATTAAAGTACTCACATATTCATTCGAAAAATAATATTTTAATTGTTATAATTAATATTTATACAGAGAGAGCTGTTAAAAGCTTCTCTCTGCGTTTTTACTGGTTAAAAATATTCAGTGAATTCTGCAATTATACAAATAACAACTTTAAATATTGAATTATTTTCTTGATTTCTGCAGTGTAATATGTTATCATATGTAAAAATATATATATTAAATGACAGGAGTTGTTATAATTTATGAACATCGGCGAGCTAATTGCGTTTATTCTATATTTCCTGCTTGTCGTAGGTATCGGTGTTTATTTCTTTCTGAAAACAAAAGGAGGAGATGAAAAGGATTATTTTCTAGGCGGACGTAAAATGAACAGCTGGGTCACGGCTCTCAGCGCACAAGCATCAGATATGAGCGCTTGGCTTCTCATGGGTCTTCCCGGCTCTATTCTCGCGTACGGTATGGGCAAGGTGTGGATAGCAATAGGTCTTCTTATCGGAACCATATTGAACTGGATTTATGTTGCGCCGCGACTTCGCAAATTCTCGAAAATTGCAAATGACTCCATAACAATACCACAATATTTATCAAATCGTTTTGCCGGCGGACACATGTTATTACAGGTAATATGCGCATCGGTCTTCTTTGTTTGCTATGCGGTATACGCTGCTTCAAGCTTCAAAGCATGTGGATTGTTATTTAATTCTGTTTTAGGTATTGATTATAATATTGCCACCTTAATTGCTACCTGTATTATTCTTCTATATACCTTCCTTGGCGGATTTGCTGCGGTATGCTGGACTGATTTTTATCAGGGAATGATAATGCTTGTTGCTTTAATGATTACTCCGATAGTAGCGTTTATAGCAATTGGACAGGGCAACACACTTGATATCGGCACGGCAGTAGGGATCAGTGAGCATTATTGGAATTTACTTCCTAGTGGAAAATTCGACTGGGCGAGTGCGTCATCAATTATTTCCGGACTTGCATGGGGACTCGGATATTTCGGTATGCCTCATATCCTTGTAAGGTTTATGTCAATCAAAAAAGTTTCAATGATTAAAAAAAGCCGAATAATTGCTCTTGTATGGGTTGTTGCGGCGCTCACAGCCGCTGTTGCGGTCGGACTGGTTGGTAGGATTTTCATACCGGGACTTTCAAACCAGGATTCGAGCCTAGTATTTATACATATGGCAAGAAATTTGTTTCCTCCCTTTATAGCCGGAATTCTTCTTTCCGGAATTCTCGCCGCATCGATGAGTACTGCAGATTCACAGCTTCTCGTATCTGCTTCAGCGATAACAAGCGACATATACAAACCTCTCCGTAAAAATGCAAGCAATAAAGAAATTTTATGGATTGGTCGTGCGGTTGTTATGATCATTACCATAATTGCATTTTTTATCGCAATAAACCCAAAAAGCGGAAGTATAATGGATCTCGTCGAAAATGCCTGGGCAGGCTTCGGCTCCGCGTTTGGTCCTGTTATTCTTTTATCTCTGTTCTGGAAAAAATGCACATACAAAGGAGCTGTTGCAGGTATATTCGGAGGCACTGTTGCTGATGTCCTTTGGCTGATGTTCCTTTCATCATCAACCGGTGTGTATGAGCTTTTACCGGGATTTATAATAGGATTTATATGCGCCGTGCTTGTTTCAAAATCTGACGCAAAAAATATAATTGACAGCAGCTCTTATTTTGAATCCGCAAACAAAGCAACGGACGAAGAATAATCTGATGTTTATTATTAAAACGGCAATTAAATAAGTTTTTTCTAAAAGTGAGAAAAGTCCATATATCAAAGGCTTTTCCCTCTTTTAGCGGTAATTATTCAATTGTTGAGTTAATAAGCAGCAAACTTATTTCACTTAAAACAAGGATTATTAAATTGCTGTTTTAATAATTACCTCAAATTTGAAGGGTTGTATCAACATGCCATAATGGCGTAAGAATACAACCCTTAATATTTTATAAATCAAGCTTTTCAAAAGCTTTCACGGATATTTTATATGCAGATATTGTAAGAGCCATAAAAATAATTATTCCACCAGACAAAACAATGAGTTTTTGCGTAAGGTTTTCCGGATCAGGAGTATCAAGTTCATTTTTGAAAAACGGTATTACATGTGCGCATGTCTCAAAGATCGTTATACATATAAATTCGATTATGCTGGCCCACACAAAAGCTTTACCGGTTTTATCAGGTGAGGAGTAATATCGTCTGAAGAAAGCAAAGTTGAATATACCGATAATTATTAATGAAATTCCAAAAAAAGCTATGTTCGCGTCCATTCCCACTTCATTTCCTTGCATATTAAATGTCCCTCTGATTACTGCAAAAGGCAGGCAGAATATAAGCTGTGCTGCTTCCAGTATCACCGCTAACCAAATCCTTGCCTTCACAATTTCACGCTTGCGTACAGGGAGCAGCATAGAGTAAAATATATCGTGGTTCTCACGCCCTGTAAGACAAATAAAAAATATACCTAGAGACGTATAAAAGAATATAACATAATATGGATAGTTTGGGATCAACATCATAGCGGACAAAAACATAAATAATATATTTGTAGGATGTATGGCAAGACTGAATTCCTTTGCAAGCAAAAATTTCATAGAGTCTCCTCCTTAT
This sequence comes from Oscillospiraceae bacterium, assembly GCA_034925865.1. Taxonomy (NCBI): domain Bacteria; kingdom Bacillati; phylum Bacillota; class Clostridia; order Eubacteriales; family Oscillospiraceae; species Oscillospiraceae bacterium. Next base: position 5,995 of record JAYFRN010000023.1, read on the forward strand.
CAAGATGAATCATTATGCTTTCAAGATCGGCATCTTTGATTACGGTATTATTAATTTCTGTTTTATAATTTTCATATGAAGATTTTTCAATTAATGCCGAATAGCCGAACTTTGCTCTTTTTTCACCTATTAAGCTCCCGGCAAGTACTGACGGTGCCGAAGCGTATTCTGCAACAAGGTACTTTCCGACAAAATCCGCGCATGCCTCGGAAGCGATTATTCTCCCGTCTTTTATATATATAATATCATCGGCACACTTATCAAGATCGGAAGTTATATGTGTTGAAAACAATATAGTTTTTCCTTCATCAGAAAGTGATAAAAATACATCAAGAAGATCATCACGTGATACAGGGTCCAATCCGCTTGTAGGTTCATCGAGAATAAGAAGCTGAGCGTTATGAGATAAAGCGAGAGCAAGAGAATATTTTACTCTCATACCCGCTGAAAGCTGTTCCGGAGTTTTATTTTCATCAAGTGAGAACATATTAGTGTATTTTTTATATGATTTTGTATCCCATTTTTCATAAAAACAGCTTGTTACAGAAGTAATTGTTTTAAGCTTTTTTTTTGAATAATAATCTATACCTCCTGAAACAAAACCTATTCTTTTTTTAATTTCAAGCTCATTCTGAGCGAAAGGAAGCCCGAAGAATTCAATTTTACCTGAATCCGGATGTACAAAATTCAAAAGTGATTTTAGTGTGGTTGTCTTCCCTGCTCCGTTTCTACCAATAAATCCGGTTATCCTCCCGGGTTCCAGCTCAAATGAAACATCATCGAGTTTAAACGATGAATATTTCTTTGTGAGTTTATCAACTGATAATACTTTCATTGTCATAATCCTCTATATTTATTTTATCGCAAAAATTGCATTCATTCTTTATTCATTCTTCATTTTCGCCTTCAGGAACGATGCCGCCAAAAATCAGAGAAGCGACTTTGTCAAATGAATTTTTAGGCGGAATTGCTATTCCTCTTTTTATATCACCGAGAATGATCAGTGTGTCACCTGGAGATATACCAAAAACATCTCTTGCTTCCTTCGGAATTACGATCTGTCCTTTTTCCCCTACTTTTACCGTCCAGGCATATTTTCCTTTGCCCTTATTCATTTATAATCCTCACATAAAGTATGATTTGTATAACTTTTCTTACTGTTTGGAATTATAGCACTTCTACTGTATGAAGTCAAGTTATATATTTGCTTTCTGTATCGGTTTACGATATTTTTAATTATTTCCATTGACAAGATGCATTCATAATGATATACTTATAATTGTAATTTAATATTGCTATTTCGACAAAAGCAATGACCGGGAAGAAGTAATAAAGCTTTAATACGCAAAGAGAGCTGCCGGACGGTGAGAGGCGCGCGATTTACTTTATGAATACATCCTGAGAGCTTCACTCCGAACGGTGTATGTATCATTTTATCAAATACCAAGTAGACAGTGACGCGTCCGCACGTTATCGCGGCAAGCATTATTTATGTATGCTAAAGAGGTCTTCGTGAATTTCACGCAGGCGAAGCAAGGTGGTACAGCGATTTTTCGCCCTTGACAAACCATTGGTTTGTCAAGGGCTTTTATTTACTCATTATAATTCACATTTGAAAGGAATCCCATTAAATGCCGATTACCGATTTTCTCGAAAAAAACGCAAAATTATGGCCGAATGATATTGCGCTCGTTGAGATCAATCCTGAAATGCAGCCCTCTCATCCCATCACATGGCGTGAATATAATTTAATTGAATCAGCTCCCGGTGGCAAATACCGCAGGGAGATGACCTGGCGTGATTTTGATATAAAAGCAAACCGCTTTGCCAATCTTCTTTTAACAAGAGGTGTAAAAAAAGGCGATAAAGTAGCAATTTTACTTATGAACTGCCTCGAATGGCTTCCTATATATTTTGGTATTCTTAAAACAGGAGCTATCGCGGTACCAATGAATTATCGTTATACCGCTGATGAGATCGAATACTGCCTTGAGCTTTCTGACGCGTCAGTGCTTATCTTCGGGCCTGAATTTGTAGGTCGTGTCGAACAGATAGAAAAGAAGCTTGTAGGCATTAAGCATATGTTTTATGTCGGATGTGATCTGCCGATTTTTGCAGACAGTTATAATACACTTACCACATTTTGTTCATCCGTGGCTCCGGCAGTCGAATTAAACGACAACGATGACGCGGCAATATATTTTTCTTCAGGCACTACCGGCTTTCCAAAAGCAATACTTCACTGTCACCTTGCGCTAGTCTCATCCTGCCTTACCGAGCAGCATCATCACGGGCAAAAGAAGGATGATGTTTTTCTCTGTATTCCTCCCCTTTACCATACCGGCGCAAAGATGCATTGGTTTGGCAGTCTTATTTCCGGTTCAAAAGCGATTCTTCTTCGTGGTGTAAAGCCTGAATGGGTCATTCGCTGTGTATCCAGCGAGAGAGCCACGATCGTATGGCTTCTTGTCCCGTGGGTGCAAGATATTCTAGACAGTATAGATCGCGGCGATATAAAACTGTCAGAATATAACCTTGATCAATGGCGACTTATGCATATCGGTGCGCAGCCGGTTCCTCCGAGTTTGATTAGAAGATGGAAAAAAATATTTCCGAATCATCAGTACGATACAAATTACGGTCTTTCAGAATCAATCGGTCCCGGCTGTGTTCATCTCGGTGTCGAGAACATTAATAAGGTAGGCGCGATCGGAAAAGCGGGTTATCTCTGGGAAACAAAAGTAATAAACAGTAACGGAAATGAAGTTTCGGGCGATGAGGTTGGCGAGCTCGCGGTTAAGGGCCCCGGTGTTATGAAATGTTATTACAAAAACCCCGAAGCAACTGCTGAAATATTAAAAGATGGATGGCTTTACACCGGCGATATGGCCAGAATTGATAATGATGGCTTTATATATCTGATCGACCGTAAAAAGGATGTTATCATAACCGGAGGAGAAAACCTTTATCCCGTACAGATAGAGGATTTTCTTCGCGCAAACATAAAAATAAAGGATGTTGCGGTGATCGGACTTCCGGATGACAGACTCGGTGAAATTGCCGCGGCAATAATATCAATCAAAGATGGTGAAACAGCTACCGAAGATGAAATTAATGAGTATTGTACGGCTCTTCCCCGCTACAAGCGTCCAAGAAAAATAATTTTTGATGATGTGCCGCGAAATCCTACCGGTAAGATCGAAAAGCCAAAGCTACGTGAGAAATATTGCGGTGGCAGACTTGTAGAAGTTCAGACCACTAAGTAATTAACCTGGTTTTTATATGTGATATTAATGATATAAATCTATAGAATCACGGAATAAATCTGCTTTAAAAAAGTTGTTCGTTCTAATAAAGAACAAACAACTTTTATTATAATTGATTTAAAAAACAGATTTTAAAGTTATTTTGCCGTTATAACAGAGACAGGACAGTTTTCTTGCGCTTCGGTCGCTGTTTCCTCCACAGATTCTGGAACAGGATCCGTATAAACCTCGGCGAGCCCGTCATCAGCCATCCGGAAAACCTCCGGACAGGTTGACACGCACAGTCCGCAGGCGATACAGCCTTTTCTGTCTATAGTTGCTTTCATATGCTTAACTTCCTTCATATTAATTATTATTGCAAAAACGCCTTGACATTAATTCAACGTTTCTGTATAAAAACCATTATTATATTGTCGTTTTTTTCAGGTAATCATTCATAAAAACATTATATTATCATTATTAAAACGGCAATTAAATAAGTATTGTTTTGCGGTAATTATTTAATTGGGAATAATAATACCTAGCTGAACCAAATTTTTTGCACCAGTAAAAAGCTCGTAAGTGAAGTACCATTATATGAGTGTAAGGAGCATAATTATTGTCTTTCTTGAATGGCGCTTATAAACGCTTTTACAATTTCAGGATCAAATTGTGTTCCGCTGCATCTGATTAACTCACTTATTGCCTGATCAAATGTTTTCTTAGCTTGATACGGTCTCATTGATGTCATGGCATCAAAGCTATCTGCGACTGTCAACATCCTTGCTAAATAATCAATTTCCTCTCCCTTAAGCTTATCGGGATATCCAGTGCCATTATATTTTTCATGATGATGCAATACAATCGGAATCATTTCATTCAATGAGCCTATATTCTTTAAAATCTCCACTGCATTTTGAGGATGATTTTTTAATATTTCCCATTCCTCTTCGTTAAGCGGCTCTGTTTTCATCAAGATTTGCTCTGAAATATTAATTTTTCCGATATCATGAAGATAAGCCGAAAATATCAACCTTTTTTTATCTGTATCAACAAGCTTCATCTTTCTTGCCAGAAGCGTACAGTAGTAAACAACTCTTTCCACATGACCATATGTATATTTATCCTTGGCATTTATGACCGCAATTAAAGTTTTTGTTGAAGCAATCGTATCACTGTCTATATTATATATATTGTTTTTAAGTTCTTCCAAAATTGAATAATATGCTTCGACACGGTTCTTCGATAAAAACTTTGCTCTGTAACAAGCTTCATCTGCCTTTTCTAATAGCTCCGTACCTGTCTTTGCTTTTATCGGGAAAACCGATACGCCTACAGATATTGTAAGGTTTTCGCCCGGCAGATTCTCCTGTCCATCAAATTTATATTCCTGTACTGATTTTCGTATTTTTTCCGCTTCTTCAATAGCGGAGGCTTCGCTTGTTTTTGGCATTAAAACTGTAAATTCTTCACCTCCATAACGACTAATTAATGAATTACATTGCGCGACTTTTTTAATAATACCGGCAATTGCACTAAGAACCTCGTCACCTTTCTGATGTCCGTAAAGGTCGTTATAATATTTAAAATTATCTATATCTATAAATAATAATGACAATTCACTGCCGTCATTTTCGCTTTCCTTTATGTTTCTTGATAAATAATCAAAAAAATAACGGTGATTATAAAGCCCGGTAAGTCCGTCAATATTGACAAGCTCTTTCAAATTTTCAATATGTTTTTTTCTAAGGTTGACATAATATCCTATTGTCCATGAGACGATTAAAAAAACGCAAGCAAGAACAATGTCGCTTTCGAAAAATGTATTTATTTCCGCTTTAGGCGCAAAACCAAGATCAATTCCTAAAATAAATATAGCCGACATACCGGAAACTAATATACTTTCCTTCATGGTGCATTCTATACTGGATGAAATAATGACAAATAAAAATAGATATTTATAACTGCTTTCGTATGAACCTGTCAACATAACTGACAAAAATGCGATCGTCATCGATATTAATGGATCGATCCATTTTTTTATCGGATTTTTATCATTGATTTTTGATTGTATTAATACCCATAATATATATGTTGTTAATATTAACAATAAAACAAAAGCTATCATTACACCGGATTTCAAAAAAAGCACAATATCATTATATCTAAACGAATTATACTGCAGAAGAGCAATAGCCGGAAATGACAAAGAGGCTATTTTAACTATGTTTAATATCTGATTAATCTGTGTTTCTTTATCATTTTCTTTTGTTAACATATTAAATTCCTCTATTTAACATTATTTCCCATAATATACGCGTTATTACTTCACTCTTAAATGATTTTTCAATTTTTATAATCAAAGACGTATATATAAATATCTATTTATTTCTCTTCTGTGTATATTATATTATAAGTATCCAAAAAATAATTTTTCCTCCAAGAAAATCATTTTATATATAATTATGAAAGCAATTTAATAAACATTGTCTTACAAGAGAAAAGACCATATTAATCGCAACATAAATGAGAAGCAGTGATTGCTGTTTCTAAATTGATTATTAAACTCGATATTGATAATATTCGTGTTTAAAACCTGATTAATTATCAATTACGAAGATCATTATAAGCATTATAATAATATATAGAAGGCTTTTCGCCTTCTATATATTATTATGTTGCTGTGCTTAGTCGTTGAGAGACTTCGGTTCTTCGGGTTGGTAAATGAAATAAAGACAAGCAGAAGATGCAACCAACGCCGCGACCAATGTGGAAAGCGCTGCGATTATGCCATAAAGCTTTTTCATGATGCTCCTCCTTTTATTATAAATATTTATCACAAATTGCCAATGCAATTTGAAATATCAATAAGATAAAGATTGATTTTATGATTGCTTAAATCATGCTCTAATGGTCAAAGAACACCAACATCTTTGGGTTATGATTTCTTTTCATTATATGTAAACATATGATTTATGAAATCAATGAATTTGGCACCTGTGTGAGTAAGAGTAAATATCTGCCAACTCACTCCAAAAAGCAAGCTGATTCCATATGAAAAGAACATTTTATATCCAGATGCTAAAAGCAGCACAGAAATAATAAAATATATTGAAAGAACAATGAAGCTGCCTTTCTTCATTTTCTTTTTCTTGATTTCCGTTCTTATTGGTTTATTCGGGGAATCAACCGGTGCCACTTTATAAACAATAATATATGATAACAAATATATTATAATAATTGCGGCCGTCATAATAAATGGATTATATATCACTGTTAATAACTTATTAGCTATAACAGCTGCCGTAATACAGTAAAATACGCTGAAGGCAGTGCATATTTCGGCGGTTCTGGCATGAGCCCCCCCACTGTATTTTCTTAAAAAGCTGACAGAAAAGCATACGATCAATGCTTCCGCAGGAGTACCGATCAATAATCCGAATAGTAATACAAGCAAAGTAGTGAAAACAATTTGAATAATTGCAATCAAACCATATGCAATAACAGCTTCTTTTTCGCTGTCATAACCGAGCGACAGCGAAATATTATTCGCCAGTTTCCTTGCCAGTTTCTCCATCTTTCATTTTCCTTGCTTCAATTTTGTTTAATATATAATAACCAACAAAAATAAATATCGCAAAAAATATATTAGCCGGAATACCGCTCAGAGCCTGTGTCAGACCATTCTTTGAATTCAATAATTTAGACGCTTCATCATAACCGCCATAAATTAATGTCAGCAAAAGCATGTTGCATACTTCGGAAATTACAATTAAAATAAAAGAAACAACAGCCGATATTATTACATTTATTACCTTTGACAGCTGGTTTCGATATATAAATTGAAAAGAAACGATTATCACGAAAAGAGTTAACACCGTATTTACGCCAATTGCGATCGGTAAAAGCCTGAACAGATATGTGGAAACAGCGCAAATTAAACTTATAAGTAAAAATTTCTTGATATCAATTTTAGTTTTCGTGAAAAATTGAACGGCAAGAACGGCAAGAACAGACTGAGGCAGACCGATTATTAGCAGCGTTATCATTTTTACTGAGATTCCGCCCATTAAATCTTCCTCCTAAAACCGCTTATATCATTACTATTACTATATTTTTCATTTAAAGCTCTTATTAAATAATACAGCATAATACATACGAACAAATGAATAAATACATCGCCCGGACTTAATATGCTGTAACCATAATCAATATAATCTGTCAGAATTTTAAATTTTATATTCGAACCGCCGAGGACGTGAAGCCCGTCAACCGAACCAAGCAACTCAGGAGACACATATCCAGTAATATATGAAAAGCTCGGAAACACAGGCATTTTGCCGCCGTTTTGAGAAATTACGAATTTATTTAGAAGAGTACCTATTACTATAAAAAATGATCCAGTTATTGCAGGTTTGTATAATTTATAGACAAACATTGAAAACATAAAAGACAAAATAATAGCGGGTTCAATTAAATAAACATGTTGAATAAAATAGTAATCATTGAAAAACACACTGAATTCTATATAAACTAATACACATTGAATTAACAGGACAATATAAAATGTCCAGGTATAAAACAGATATTTTAATTTATAGTGATTAACTTTAGCGAGAAGACATACTAAAAATATCTCTACTATCAATTCGTCTCCAGCCTTTCACGAATAAATACCTTATTTTACATCTATGGACATTATATCACAATATTTCCAAAAAAACAACAGTAAGTTTATAATTTATGACCCCCAAATAGACATATTATAGAATTTATTAATTATTATATAGTATACAACTATATTTTAATATATCCATTTATTGTTTATTAACATGGCTTATTATAAATATATTTACAACATCAAGTAACATATGTTATAATAGATCATAATATTCGTCAGCTTATCTATAGAAATCAGAAAAGCATTATTCGGTTTTGCATAAATAAAATTTCAACTTAAAGCTTCAGAAATTCGTCAAATTTTATAAAATGCAATCAATAATGATAGAGAAGCAACCGCCGGTTGCTATATTTCAAAGCGGGATTGATTGTTAGCAACCACAGAAAGTGTTATTATTTTCTTGCGGCAAAGGAAGTCACTCAGAAAAAGCCGTAATTTATATAATCAATTGGAGAAATGCAGATGATACTTTCACAGAAAATACTTAATCTCAGAAAAAAGAACGGTTGGTCTCAGGAAGAGCTTGCAGAAAAGCTTAATGTATCCCGGCAATCAATATCTAAATGGGAATCAACAGCAAGCATACCGGATATAAGTAAAATTATCGATATGGCATCGCTTTTCGGAGTTACGACTGATTATCTTCTAAAAGATAACATAGAGGAAATCGAATACACTGGCGAAGACACTCCTGATGACAAAACAAGAGTCCGTGTGTCTATTCAAGAAACGAATGAATTTATGGAAACCAAAAAATCCGAAGGCGTAAGAGTAGGCATCGGAGCGGCACTCTGTGTCCTATCGCCTATTTTGTTTATAATTCTCGGTTATATGACGGAGAATAACCCATGGGGCAATAATATAAGTGAAGCTTTAGCAGCGGGAATCGGTGTACCAGTTCTTTTAATAATGGTTGCTATAGCTGTTGGAATTTTTATATCGAACGGATTTAAAACAAAAAGATTTGAATATCTTACGAAAACTGATTTTGAACTTGAATACGGCGTTGCCGGCATCGTAAAGAATAAGCAACATTCATTTGAACACAATTATATTGTGAGTCTTATAACCGGTGTAACTCTTTGCGTCCTCTGCTCCGTTCCGCTTATCGTTGCAGGCGCGTCCGGCGCGTCCGGCTTTACATGTGTTTTGTTGTTGTCGTTATTGCTTGCGATGGTTGCGATTGCTGTGTATTTATTCATATCCTTTGGTAACATTAAAACGAGCTATGATCTTCTTTTACGAGAGGGTGATTATTCACCTGAGGAAGTCGAGGCGAATAAAGCCGCCGAAAAAATTGGTGGTATATACTGGCCTATTATCGTCGCAGGGTATCTCGCATGGAGCTTTATAAGCGGAGACTGGCAGATAACATGGATTGTCTGGCCCATTGCAGGAATTCTGTTCGGCGGTATTTCCGCAGCTATGAAAATAAAGAAATAATTGAAACTATTGTAACAGTCCTTCGCTTTCACGAAGGACTGTGTTTTTATATAATATAATCGGCTGTAATATATTAAGGTTTTACGTACCATTCCGGTATGTAGCTTCTCATATAATCATACCATTCTAAAATATTTTTCGCTTGATTTACCATAGTATTGATCTCGCTCTTACCAAATGGTATTGCCCAGAAAATTGATGAAAGCGTGTTGCTTGATATATAAAGAGCAAGCAACTTCCAAAATACAGCGGGAGGAATGCCATCGAAATATCCATCGATCATTCCGCTTGCAAACCAAGGGCTTTTTTGTGCGCACCACACAATACGATTGAATTCTTCCCACGGGTCGCCAAAGTCAAAACGGTCGAAATCTATTATTACAAGTCTTCCACGTTCAATCATCATATTCCCGATGTGATAATCTCCGTGTTGAAAGCATTGCGGTCTTCCCTTTAGCAAACAGCGATTTGCATTAATATATTCAATCAGCGTTTCGCCGCCGTCAATCTTTATTGGGCAATCCATATAGCCCGTTATTTTACGGTCGATTTTTCGATTAAACCTTGTTTCCCAATCCTCCTGCGTCAGCGGCGCTGATATCGTATGAATAATTTTTAATATTTTACCGGCTTCAACACCGTATAAATATTGCTCAGAATTCGGAAGCAGCGGTATCGATTTTTCCGCATCTTCGCCGTTAATCCAGCTTTGCAGTATATAGACGCCATCTTCGCAAACGCCGAATTCTACAGGCTCGCACATTGGAATACTAAGAAGAACAACTCTGTTAAGCATATCATAAAGCATTTTACGAGATTCATATTTATTGAGGATATCCGGAGTAAATATCTCGTTCCGTCCGGCTTTTTAATACAATATTTTTTATCTTCCGACCAACCTTTTTTAATAGGTTCAATTTTTACGAAATTAAATTCTTTCATTATTGTTTTCACCGTATTGAATACACAATTTGTTTTTCATGTATTTCATTGTTTAAACATCGGCATCTAAAATTTTATTTCACGTTGTAATGATTTTTCAAGATAAAAACTCATATTCCAGATCTTTTTACATTTTAACGGAATATTTAATTGCAGTTAATATATAACATTATTTATTTGCCTTTTATAAAATAACTTTTTAATAAATTATAGCATTTTCACTCGGCAATATCAAGTATTTTGTACAATAATAGAGAGATGAAGATTAAATAAATATCGAATATGCCTCTTGACAAAACGGTTAGGATATGCTAACCTATATACGGTTAGCTTTGACTAACTTATATTTCATCATTGTTTTGGAGGATTTATGAATCTTGATAAGCTGCCCATCGGACGCTTTGCTGTAATTCGTTCAGTAAACGGAAACAGCACGTTGCGCCTCAGGCTGCTGGACATGGGCCTTATACCCGGTACAAAGGTTTCAGTACATAAAGTTGCACCTATGGGAGATCCAATAGAAATTTCGGTACGCGGATATGAGCTTACTATCAGAAAAGATGACGCGGCTCTTATAGAACTTAACGAGGAGGCCTGAATATGACTTTTGCGCTTGTCGGAAATCAGAACTGCGGAAAGACAACGCTCTTTAACGCGCTAACAGGTTCAAATTGCCATGTAGGTAATTTTCCCGGAGTGACAATAGAACAAAAATCAGGATTTATAAATAATTATAAAAACTGTTCTGTCGTAGATCTTCCGGGTATATATTCCATTCGGCCGTATTCCGCCGAAGAAATCGTCACAAGAGATTTTATTCTGAATGAAAAGCCCGATGCCATTATAAACATTGTCGATGCAACTAATATAGAACGTAATCTTTATCTGACGCTACAAATTCTTGAGCTGCGAGTGCCGACCGTACTTGCATTGAATATGATGGACGAAGTCAGGGGAAACGGAGGTTCAATTGATATTACCAGGATGTCCGAGTTGCTGGGCATAACGGTTATACCTATATCCGCAGCAAAAGGCGAAGGTATTTCAGATCTTATAAAAGCTGTTGTCAATGCCGCTTCTCAAAAAACTCGGCCTGCGGTAACGGAGCTTTGCTCTCCCGGACCCGTACATCGCTGTATACATTCAGTTGCTCATGTAATTGAAGATCATGCCCAAAAGCTTGGTATACCCTCCCGCTTTGCCGCTATAAAGCTGATTGAGGGAGATGATTTGAATTTTATTACACGCTTGGCTCTTTCCCAAAATGAAGTTGAGCTTATCGAGCATTCGGTCATAGAGATGGAAAATGAGCGCGGACTTGATCGCAACGCTGCGCTTGCTGATATGAGATATGACTTTATAACCAAAGTATGCGAAGCGTCTGTGATCAAAGGCAGTGAAAGTAAGGAACGAAAGTTTAGCGAAAAGCTTGACAAGATTCTCACAGGAAAATTTACTGCAATACCTATTTTTATAGCGATAATGGCCATGGTTTTCTGGCTTACGTTCAGTATAATCGGTGGCTTTTTTTCTGAGCTCTTGTCGACAGGAATCGACTCGCTCGGTAACATTGTCGGAAAAGCGTTGTCTGGATACAATTTAAACCCTGTATTTCAAAGTCTTGTAACCGACGGAATATTTGCCGGAGTAGGAGCGGTTGTGTCATTCCTTCCGATAATCCTGGTTTTATTTTTCTTTCTGTCTATTCTTGAAGACACAGGATATATGACGCGAGTTGCTTTTTTTATGGATAAGTTGTTGCGCCATATCGGCCTTTCCGGAAGAAGCTTTGTTCCTATGATCATCGGCTTCGGTTGTTCGGTACCTGCCGTAATGGCGACACGCACGCTTTCCAGTGAACGCGACCGACACATGACCGTTCTGTTGATACCGTTCATGAGCTGCTCCGCTAAAATACCTATATATGCAATTTTCTGCGCCGCATTCTTTCCTGCTCATTCCGCGTTGGCAATGACTTTGCTTTATATAATAGGTATGGTAATCGGTATTGTAATAGCTCTTATTCTGAATAAGACTGCTTATCGCGGAAAACCGGTTCCTTTTGTTATGGAGCTTCCTAACTACAGACTTCCTTCTTTTAAAAGTGTTCTGCTTCTTTTACGTGAAAAAGCAAACGATTTCTTACAGAGAGCATTTACTGTCATTCTTTACGCTACTTTGATAATCTGGTGTCTGAGCTCGTTTGATACAAAGCTTAATTTTATTACAGATTCCTCCAATAGCCTCCTTGCTTTCTTTGGCAGGGCAATAACTCCTGTTTTCAAGCCACTCGGTTTTTCAGATTGGAGAATAGTATCTTCATTAATAGCTGGTTTTTCTGCTAAGGAAGCCGTTGTCGGGACTTTAAGCGTATTGTCTTCATCAGGTTTGTCTGAGCTGAACACAGTTCTTCCCGGTATGTTTAATGGTCTGTCGGCCGTTAGTTTTCTGATATTCACCCTTCTTTATACTCCTTGTATTGCCGCTGTAAACGCTATTAAAAGAGAGCTTGGTTCTGGATGGAAAGCTTTAGGTGTGGTAATATCTCAGTGCGTAATCGCATGGATATGCTCTTTTGCTGTATATAACATAGGCAGTATGTTATTATAATATTTACATATTGTCTTTACATATTGGATAAGCAGTGATATAATTGATTCATTGTGATTAAGTAGCAATATATTAACGGCATATAATACATTAATTTATATTACAAGAATCGCACAGTTTATCGGAGATATTATTACCGCTTAATTCAAATAATTAACTCGGCAATTAAATAATTACCGCCAAAAGAGAGAAAAGGCTCTTGTATATGGACTTTTCTTTCTTATAAAACAACACTTATTTAATTGCCGTTTTAATAATCATAATAATGGAGTCTGATATGAATAAAATCTATTTATCGATTTTTTGCGTATTACTACTTTTTCTTGCTTCCTGTTCAGAAAGCATTGATACTTCTGATACTTTAAGAACATTGGATTCCAATTCAGATACAATAACCTCTAATACTGAAAACGGAGATGACACGATTATGGCAAGTGATAATGTTTATAAAAATTTTAAAGAAAATATTCAGTTTGGCGTGTGGAATGGCTTTCTTTCCGGTTTTACAGATGAACAGCATGCAAAAGCACTCAAGGATGCCGGAATAGATTTTGTAATAGACGGATACAATAAAAAGATACTGGATTTATGTGAAAAAAATGATTTAAAATATCTTATTCACGACGCTTTGGATCGTGACCCATATGCCAATATTGCTAAATTAACCGCAAGTTATAAGGACAGCCCTGCTTTTTTAGGCAATATCCTCTGGGATGAGCCAAGCATAAATGATTATAATACTATTACTAAAATAACCGAAGCTTATAAAAAAGCATTCCCGGATAAATTTGCTTCAGTTAATCTATTGCCTCTTTATGCTACAGAACAACAAATTGGTACAAGCGATTATAAAAAATATGTTAAGGAATTTGCTGATAAGGTTGCGACGGATTTTATATCGGTTGATATATATCCGTTGACAATATATGATAACGGCGAAATGCATACATATGATAACTTCATTAATTGTTTTGCAATTGTCGCCGATGAATGCAGAAGCCATAACCTTGATTTCAGAACTTATATCCAAGCTATTGGATGGGACAGTTATTATGACAATCGTGAAGCCAGCATAGAAGATTTAAGATTCCAGCTATATACGGCGCTTTCTTTCGGATCAAAGGTTATTATATATTGGAGAGGCGCTCCGAGTGATCTTTTCCCGACAGGCTTTGTAAGCACGGCCGGTGAATTAACCGAATTATATTACAGAGTACAGAAAGTGAATTCGGAAATAAAATCTTTTTCCAACATTTATATGAAGTATAAAAGTCTCGGTGCATATACTGTAAATAGCGGAAAAGTACCTGCTTATGTTAAGAATTATACAGATCAGTATAATAATTTCAACATTATAAAAACAATAGAAACCACTCAATCGATACTTGTCGGATGTTTTGATAAAGATAACGACAGTAATTCGAAAGCTTTTACTATTGTCAATATGAGCGAGCTTGCTGATAAACTACCAACTGATGTATTGTTTACATTGACTTCCGACAAAAGCACCGTAACAGCGTATATCAAAGGTGTGCCGACTGTTTTAACAAACGCCGGTAACGGTTATAAACTTACTCTAGAATCCGGCGAGGGTGTTTTTATTACAATAGAATAACGCATAATATAAGACTGCATAATTACTTCTGTTAAAACGAGAGTTTATGTATTACGAAAAAGACTGGGTATTACGCCAAATAAATATTATAATTCAATTTGTAGCAAAGCTTGTTTATAAAATTGATGATATCGAATACTCTCCATCGGGAATGCCCGGCCTGGTGTCTGATAAAATATACGAAAAAATTAAAAAGCTTATAGGTGAAAACAAGCTTAATGAAGCGGAGAATGAGCTTTTCGAAGCTATGGAAGCTCGTGACGGTAGTTTTCTGCTTGTTGCGCTTGATTTTTATCAGACTCTCAACAGAATGACAGATAAGGAGCTTGTCCAGTGCGGTTTTTCAAGAAGCGAAATATTAGACGGACTTATCACGGTGCTTAATCACCTGGGCGTTCCGTATTACAGTTATTAAAACGGCATTAAATAAGCCGTGTTTTATAAGAGAGAAAAGCCCATATACCAGAGTCTTTTCTCACGTTAAGCGGTAATTGTTTAAATGCCGAGTTAATAATAAATCTGTAACATAATTATAATTTTCTAAATAAAAGTGAAAGCTATTTCGCTTTTATTTTTTGATGTATTTAATTCCATTATTGTTATGATTGTTAAATGTATATATATTTTATATTGTGTTACGTATAAGGAGAAAACAATACATACAATATTGATTAAAATATATATTGACATTTCATTCAATTGTGGATTATAATAGTTCAGTTTTATTTTATTGAAACGGAGCATAAATATACGAAATCAGCCGAATTTATCGTACCTGATTATTACAAGGATTTTTCATGCAAATGCTCATCATGCCGAAGCATTTGCTGCCAGGGCTGGGGCATATCCGTTTCATACGAAGAATATAACAGACTGATCGGGCTTCCATGCTCGAAAAAACTGCGTGCCAGGCTTGACAGAGCATTTGTAATATGCGATCATCCATATCAGGAACGCTATGCTCTTGTTGCTCCGGATTCGGATGGACGCTGTCCGCTGCTTATGGCAAACGGATATTGTATGTTACATGCAGATCGCGGGCCTTGTTCACTTCCGAAGATATGCAAGCTATATCCCCGCGCTATCAGAAAAGGTTATATTCCGGAATGTGTCTGTTCATGCAGCTGTGAAAAAGTCGTTGAATTATTGATTTCTTCTACTGCTCCTTTGACGTTTTCTTCGGAGCAAATTACTATAGACCCTTCTGATATTCCTACCTGCAGCTATGTGCTTGAAGGTTATAAAAGAGATATATTATATCATTGTATCGGCATCATGGAGGATAGAAGTCTTAAAATTAAAGATCGTATAATAGAAATTGGTAAATACATAACTGACAAAACAGGTGTGCAGCTTGAAATGTATCCGGACATATTCTGCTTCTCATCATTTTCATATTCATTTATTTATGCGATAAAACTTATTTCTATATTGGGAAACGTAAGCAGAGAGCTTAAAGCTTATGGTTTCATGTGTCTGAAATACCTGGGTGTAAACACAGACAAGCTTGATGAATATACTATACCGGATCAGACCGAACTTGAATATGCCTCGCATAAATATACGGAAGCACTTTCTCATCTGGAAACAGTTTTACCGGATTATCCGTTGTATTTTGAAAAAATTCTTGTTAATCATATGTTTTATGAAAATTTTCCGTTTTCCGATCCGAAAGAATCGCCCGCAAATACCTTCGTTTCTTTCTGCGCGGTATATTCACTTATTAAGCTCACAACAGCATGTTATATGAATGATAAATCAGAAAAAGATGATTTTACAGATTCGGTTTCAGGTATAATGCATTTCATCGAGCATACATCGTTTTATATGAACGCAGAAGTTATTTTCCGGTCATTTTGTGTTTCATCAAAAGTACTAATTAATAGTTTGTCAGATATATAAAGGTAGTTATGTACAATTTTACCGATAATACCGTAAGAAAGCTTAAAAATGCGGTAAGCTTTGCTTTTTCTACTTTATTTCTTCCCGCTCTTGCCGGAGCCTTTACTGGTGTTTGGGTATGCATATATAAAGTAATATCTAATATCATAATTAAAAAATCACATGAGATATACATTTTTGCAGAGAAAAATCTATTAAATATAACGTTGGCCTGCGCTATAGCAGCCCTTCTTGCATTAATTACTGTGTATATTCTAAAGCGCTCACCTTCAGCTAAAGGCGGCGGAATACCAACCGCTATCGCCGCATTGCGTGGCTTTATAAGCATAAAATGGTTTCGCGATTTAATATGTGTGCTTTTTTCATCACTAATCACATATTTTGTGGGAGTACCTCTTGGTAATGAAGGACCGAGCGTGCAAATGGGTTCATGCATAGGCATGGGCTGCGCTGAGATGTCCGGTAAAAAGCATAAAGCATTGAAAAGATATATAATGACCGGCGGAGCTTCCGCCGGATTTGCAGTAGCCACCGGCGCTCCTGTGAGCGGTATTTTTTTTGCTCTTGAAGAAGCTCACCGCAGATTTACTCCTATGATAGTGCTTTCTTCATCTGTCAGCGTTGTTTCTGGATTTTTTATCGCATCAGCTTTGTCAAACGCGTTGGGAATCAGTATTTCCGGATTTTCATTGGAAGCGCAAGCTGTTTTAGGAATTAATATGTTTTGGATTCCTGTTCTAATGGGTATTTGCGCCGGAATCAGTAACATATTGATATTGTTCTCTTATAAAATATTAAAAAAATTCTCAAATAAGCTTGTTGATTTTCCATTTACACTCAGAATAATATTTATATTCATATTAACTGTTTTGATTGGAATGCTGTCATATAATTTTACCGGATCAGGACATGATGTTGTCGAAAAGATTTTCACCGGTTCCATTGTTTGGTATATGTTGATAATCATCTTCGCGGTTCGATGTGTAATGACGCTGTTTTCAAGCATATCCGGAGTCACCGGAGGTCTATTTCTTCCGACCATTTTATTCGGAGCTCTCAGCGCTTCGCTTTGTGCTAAGTGTATTATCGCTTCAGGCGCCATTAATCAGGAATACTACACTGCAATGATAGTAATAGGAATAGCCGCTTTTTTGGGCTCCGCTTTTAAAACACCTATTACGGCAGTTATTTTTGCTATTGAAGTTTTCGGCGGACTTAATAACTCCATGTTCATAGTTTTAGGTGTATATACATCATATTTCATTCTAGAAACAGCAGGATTCGCATCAATCAACGATATAGTAATAGAACATAAAATCGGGAAATTAAGAAAAGGAAAAAGCTGCCGTATCGTTGAAGTTAAATGCAAGGTCCTCCCTGGTTCCTTTGTCAGCGGAAAAGAAGCAAGAGATATATTGTGGCCGGCATCATGTCTTGTCCTTTCCGTTATTCATCCCGATGGGACAAATATCAGAAAACCTCTTGGTGACGGAGATGAAATTCTGATGCATATTGAAACGTATGATATGGACAGTATAATAGAAGAGCTGAACAATCTAATGGGAGAGCAGTCGCTTCTTGAGCTAAAAGACAAGATATTACAAAAATCCACAGAGGAATAGCGAAAGAGTTGAGTAAAACAAAGCATAATATAAAAATGTCCCGTCCACCGGCAACATTTAACCGGTAGACGGGATTTATTATTAACTCAGCATTTAAATAATACCGCTTAAAAAGAGAAAAGGCTCTGGTATATGAGCATCTCTCTCTTATATACATGAATTATTTAATTGCCGTTTAATAATTTTCGATTAGGAATTTATTGTTCTTTGTCTTTTATACCCATGCTTGTAATTATCTCCCTGAGCTTGTCAAAACCAAACATTGCGGCATAAGCCACCATAAAACCTGAAACAATAACACCCAGGAAGTAATACCACATGATCGGAATTGAATTAAAAGCGCAATAGCTGATAAAAGCTGAAATAGTGATAAGCTGTGATACTATAAAAGCGAGCAACGATGTAGGTATTTTGTTCCATAATATTTTTTTCAAGACTTCTGTTATTATATTCGTAATTCCCACTAAAATGCCGAAGGATGTGATCAGAGCCGTGATATCTGGCATAAGTATTCTCCTTTTAATATAGTCTTCGATAATAATGATATTTTAATTATCAATGAAAAATTCATTATTTGACTATGTTTAATAAAAAAAGAGAAGATCTTCGGTTAATCAGATGTTTAGCTTTTATATTTCACACCTCATAAAAAACTCATGATCCTTCTATTCATCGCTGAAGCGGCTTCTTCCGGCGATAAAATAGTTATGTCTAAAAGGAATATTTCCGGATTTGTTTTTTTCGAATTTTCTATTAGCCATTTATTAAAATCAACAGAGTTCTTTATCCAGTTTTCATCTGTGACGCCCCTGCCATTTTGCATTCGTTTTTTTAATTCGTCTTCACCGCATACTATGGCAATATAATGTATTTCAGAAAACATAATTCGTTCGGGAGCATTTTCAAACTGATCAGGTACAGCACATCCGCACAGCACAACAGGCTTGCCGATCTGAGATATGTTTGCACATACTCTCATCCAGAGACGGCGGTATTCGCGATAATCATCCTCCGGCGTGTTATAGATATTATTCCATAGCAAATCGCTTTCCATAACGATATAATCCTTTTCATCTCTGAAAAGAATTTCACAAGTTGTTGACTTGCCGGCGCAGGAAGCTCCAGTTATTATAAATAACGGTTGTTTTTGTGTTGGGTTCATATATTATTAAAACGGCGATTAATAAACCTTGACTGAGCGGTAATTATTTTATTGCCGATTAATTCCCTTCTCCATATTTTTCATTTTGTATATACAGAACAGAATATGAGCTATTGCTTTCTGCAAATAAGCAATGCATGATTGCTCATGCCGGTACAGGATTCATAGCTTGTCATTTGATCGTACAGCGGTTTCATTACTTCAAATCGCTCATCACTCATGTCGTTAACGATTTTCATGGTTATAAAAAAGTCAGTGCCAAGGTTCTTGATTTTTAAAAGACCATATTTTACTGCCATGCTTTCCATTGCTTCCGGCATTGTAAAATGAAAAAGGTATGGGTTTTCATCATCCGTTGACTTGTTCAATACATACTCATTTGTTTTTTCATTCGGATAAATATTTCTCCAATCGTCATAAACACAAGCACCTGTATAAACACCGATTTTATTAATATATGCGAAGGCAAGTATAGCTCCTGACTTTGCGACACGGAAACACTCTGTAAAACAAGTTCACGTTCCTCGGGCGGCAAATGATACATGGGTCCGAAGCAGAGTATTACATCAAAGCTATCATCAGGAATTTCCTCAAGTTTTATAGCATCGCCAATTCTGCATGATACGTTAGTGAGTCTTCGTTCATTTATTCGTTATTTAAAAATTTTAATGTGTGGTGGATAAATGTCAATACCTACATATTCACCGCATTTGTCAGCATAATGCATTCCATAATACCCAGTAGCACAACCAACCTCAAGCACTTTGCTTTCTTTTGTGATGAATCCTTCCAGGTGCTTTTTAGTGTAGTAGTATTCAAGCGAATTAGTTCGTGAAATAGTCTCACGACCGTCCTCTGAATGTCTTGAATATCTGGCAAATATTTTATCTTGATTACTTGACATGATTTTCACTCCTTCAGATTGAATTTATCACATATGATCTGCGCAACTATTTCGGGCGATAATTCGGTATTATCAATTTTCATGTAATTCTCAAACGGTAAATTTTCACCATCATATGAATTAAGGCGATATTTCGCCGAGGTAGATCGCATTTCAGCTTCACTATGTTCAATGTCTCGTTTGGATTCCTTGTTTGCCAGTCGATTTTCGGTTTTGTTGCGTTCAATACGTACATCAAAGTCTGCACACAATTCAACCACACAGGTTTTTGCTCCGTAACTTTTATACAAATCAATGAGCTTTTGTATATAGTCATATTCGCTCTGCATGTCGAAAGCAAACATATATGTAAATATCAGTCCCGATAAGTCACTTTTTGCAACCGTTTCAAATATTTCACGACGAAACACCTCCGATAAATGTCTTCCCTCTTCGCTTCTGTGAACACTGAAGAATTTTCTGATAAGCTCAATTGTCATATGATTATGAAACAGCTTATAGCCGGTGATTTTTTCAAGCTCCTGTCCGACCGTCATTTTTCCCACGGCATGAGGTCCTAATATTATTACAAGATTCGGCATTATATTTTCCTCCTCATTCTGATACATTTCATTAATATCCCAATTATAAATTTTTGTTGCTCCGTCAGCAACATAACCGCATTTATCATAAAATTTAATTGCATCTGTATTTTTTGCAAAGGCCCATAAAATCATGTTGCTCTTTCCATTGCTCACAGCTTTATCAAAAGCAAAGTTCATTGCTTGCATTCCAATGCCTTGTCGAAAATAATTTGGGTGCAGATAAATACTATACAGTTCATAAAAAGTGTCGTTTATTTCTGTGTCGTATGCAATTTCGATTGCTTCTTGTTGAGGTTCTCAAACGCTAAACATTCCAGCAGCCTTTCCATCCTTTTCGATAACGTAGTGACTGGTATTTTCAAACGACAGAATGTGTTTCCATTGCTCCGGTCTTTTTTCACATTGCTTTTTTATGTACTCAGTTGGTAGAATTGCGTGATACGCTGCTTCCCATGATCTGGAATGAATTTTCGCTATATCCGGTGCGTCATTAAGAGAAGCGAGACGAATGGTGACATTGATGTTGTCATTATTTCTATTCATTTCTTTCGCTCCATTCTCTTTTTAAAATTGCGTATACTGCCAAGTCACCTCGAGAACCATCCTTACGTACAGAATGCTCACGCAGCAATCCTTCCTGCTTCATACCATTTTTCTGCATAACTTTGCCGGAAGTAATATTTTCAGTATCATGTAAAGCGCTGACCTTGTTCATATTCAGTTCCTCAAACGCAAAACGGATCATCTCGCGTACTGCTTCGGTCATGATGCCCTTGTTCCACCATTTAGAGCCGATGCAATACCCTAATTCACATCGCTCATGACGGTTTACAATATTATGAAGGTTAATTGTACCTATAAATGTTTCGTTCATTGTTATTACCCAGTGATAGCATTCAATATTTTCATATTCGGATATACACTTCAACATGAACTCACGCATCTTTTCTATATCGGTATATGGCTCCCAAGATAAATATTTGGTCATTTTTGTATCTGTCGCGTAATTATCATACATTTCTTGTATGTGGTCAATTGACAGTTTTATCAAGACAAGCCTTTTTGTTGTAAGTGTAATCGTTCCCTTATGTGTCAACACTATATTTTCCTCCGTATAAAAATTAAACGGTTGAAAGCTTAATAAGCTTTCAACCGTTATTTTCGTTAATTACTATATCAAATCAATTATGTATATAGTATTTCACACGAAATACGGCAAAAGCCCGTTGTCATTCATGACCACGAATTGAATCTGCTGCATATACATATCGACTCGATTAATCATAGCCATTATAAACAAAGCCTTTGCCTTTCTAAATTAGATTTTTTTCAATATATCATAATATCAAAGCTTTGTCAATTATTTTTTAAAATATTTCTTAAAAATCGTACTTCAATGTTGAAATAAAGAACATTATATGGTAATATGATGGTTACCGAATTTTTTTACCTTTGCGGTTCGAACAACTGCAATCTATATAAACCATCAAATGAAGAGGAGATATAAAATGCCGGTTATTAAAGGACTTGAATGGACATTTGATACTGTGGCTAAAGAGTTTGACAGGTGGAGCCCAACCTATAACAGTGAATTGTATAAGGATTTATTCGCATACAAAGAAATCAATATGAACAGCAATGTTCTGGAAATCGGCATAGGAACGGGACAAGCGACCGTTCCTATACTCCGGACAGGCTGTAATCTGACTGCGGTTGAATTAGGGAAAAACCTTGCGGAGTTTACCCGTAATAAATTCAAAGAGTATAAAAATTTTTCAGTAAAAAATATGGCATTTCAGGATTTCTGCGCAGAGTCTTCATCTTTCGATATGATTTATTCCGCCGGTGCTTTCCATTGGATTCCGGAGGAGCTCGGGTATGAAAAAGTATTTGACATGCTGAAGCCCGGCGGTGTGTTTGCACGATGTACAATACATCCGTATTATAGGAACAACAATCGGCAGGAAAAGCTGTTCGATGATATACAGAAGGCATATAAATTACACTACAATCCAATTTATCATCCGGCTGATCCCAGTGAAATTTTTCATGAGTACTCAGCAGAACAGGCGGAAGCAAGAGCGCAGATATCTTTGAAATATGGATTCACCGATATTGCTTTTAAAATGTATTACAGAGAACGCACTTACGCTGCTGAAGATTATACTTCATTGATCAGTATTTATTCTGATCATATAGCACTTCCGAAAAGTAACAGAGTCGCTCTTTGCAATGATATAAAGAAAGCAATCAACGCGCACGGAGGAAATATCGTTTTGCGGGATGTAATTGACATCGAAATGGCAAGAAAACCGTCAGACCGTACTGCGATATGACCATTGAAGGTACTCTGACGCCCTCAGAGCTTACTGATAAAATTATAGAAAAAATAATATGAACATAAGTTATAAAATATTTACACCCGAATGCTGTAATGCCGTTATTGACCTGCAACATAATTGGGTAAAAGAAAACATCACCTTCGGCGTTGTCTGCGATAATGAAGATGATATACTTAAGCATCAAAATGATTATTTTATTCTTGCATTTGACTTTGAAAAACTTGTGGGATATATTACTGCAGATGTAATAACCAACAGCGGAGAGCGTTATATTAATATTTTTGATTATAACTCCGATTATCTTTGCGTAAATGATTTATATATTCATCCTGAATGCAGGAACAGGAGAATCGGAGAAAACCTGCTTGCTCTCGTTGAAAAAAAAGCTGTATCAAATAATATTAATAATTATTTCGTTTCTTCAGCGACAAAGGATGCAGGAGCAGTAAGAAATTTCTACGAACGCAACGGTTATACAATCTGGACAACACTGTTTTATAAGAAGGAAGATCATAAACATTAAATATGTATTGAGGAAATAATTCATGAACTTGGATAAAATCAAATCAATTGCCACCGAATTAATGAAAGATAAACGCAGCCATTCTTGGAAAGAACGCGGCAACAAATATTATCATGGCGAACGAGTGGCAAAATTAGTCGTCACACTGCGCGGAATCATTCTCCCGAATGATCAAAGCCACGATGAAATATTGACGATTGCCGCCTGGTTTCACGATATAGCAAACGGCATCGAGGAACATGGCACAGAAGGCTCTGCCATAACAAGAGAAATATTAAGCGATCATTGTACTGCTGCGGAGCTTGACGATATATGCGGAATAATCGCGGTTCATGATGACAGATCATCAAACCGCCGTTTTTTTTCCGATTACATAAAGCTTCATCAAGATGCCGATTACCTTGATCACTTCGGCACATATGACATATGGATGAATTTTCTTTATGCTGTACCTCATAACGAAACGATAAATGATGTGAGTAATTATCTTTTGACTGAGCGCCCAGCTTGACTTTTTCAAATACCGTGATGATTTGAATTTTGAAGTCAGCCGAGCCATATATGACGATAAAGTAGAATTTTTGAAGAGTTTTACCGCTCGTTTTACTGTTGAATCATCGGGTGAAATTTGGGATCGGGAAAGAATTTTAACACAATACAGAAAAACTATTTAAAAATGTCATTATATGATCACTTTTTTAGAAGAGGAAAGCTCATATATTATTAAATCTTTTCTCTCACAATTAATTGCCGTGTTATTAAATTACATTTAATGTTAGGAGATGAAAAATTGATAAAGCTTACTGGTGTTAATAAAACCTTCAAAGTGGCAAAAAGGAATGCAGGCTTTGCCAAAGCGTTAAGCGCGTTTTTTAAAAAAGAATATAGTTATATCCACGCGCTGGATAATGTATCATTTACAATAAATGACGGCGAAATGGTAGGATATATTGGTCCTAACGGAGCGGGAAAAAGCAGCACTATTAAAATCATGAGCGGAATACTCACCCCTGACAGCGGTGAATGTCTAATAAATGGCAGAACGCCGTGGAAAGACAGAATAAACCATGTAAAAGAAATTGGTGTTGTTTTCGGACAACGCTCACAGCTTTGGTGGGACGTGCCTGTTATTGACAGCTTTGAGCTTCTCAAAGATATTTATAAAGTCGATTACAATACTTATAAAAAAATGTCTTGTTGTTTGATTGAAATGCTGAATTTAAGTGAAATCATAAAAACTCCTGCTAGACAGCTTTCTTTAGGTCAACGTATGCGGTGTGAAATAGCAGCTTCTCTTTTACATAATCCGAAAATCCTATTTTTAGACGAACCAACTATCGGGCTGGATGCTGTTTCCAAAATTGCTGTCCGTGAATTTATAAAAGCCATTAATCGTGAATATAAAACCACTGTTATTTTAACGACTCATGATATGCAGGATATTGAAGCGTTAACCGAACGCATTTTACTTATTGGCAAAGGAAAAATTTTGCTTGACGGCTCATTGAGTGAGCTTAAAAAACGAAATTCGTCATACAAAACTCTGATTGTGGATTATGTATCCAATAAAAATTCAATGTTGAAATCGATAACAACAACCGCAATGGCAGACGGAATAACTATAAGTAAAGACTATAACGGTCACGCGGAAATTTTGATTGATACAGCAAAAATATCTGTGTCAAATGCAATCTGTGAAATCTTCGCCAAAATTGAAGTAAAGGATATTTCTGTCGTAGGTTCCACCGCCGAAGAAATGGTGGTTTCCCTATACAAGGAATTCATGATATGAAGAAGTACTTGTCTTTCTTCAAAATACGTTTTATAACCGGATTGCAATATCGCGCGGCTGCATGGGCAGGCATAGCCACACAATTTGCATGGGGTGGATTTACTCTTCTTATGTTTTGGGCATTTTTTAAAAACGACAAAAACAGCTTCCCTATGTCTTTTCCTGAGCTATCTAATTATATTTGGATACAGCAAGCATTTTTGGCAATGTTTATGGCATGGTTTTTCGATAACGATATTTTTGAAGCCATTACAACAGGAAATATTGCTTACGAGCTTTGCAGACCTATAGATATTTACTCTATGTGGTTTGTTAAAAACATGGCAATAAGGCTTTCTAGGACCGTTCTCCGGTGTTTCCCTATATTATTAGTTGCGGCTTTTTTACCTTTCCCATTTAATATTACTTTGCCGCCGGATTTTTTGTCAGGAATTCTATTTCTGTTTTCCGTTTTTCTTGGCTTTTTTGTGTTGATAGCTTTTTCCATGCTCATTTATATTTCAAGCTTTTATACTATTTCACCAACCGGAATACGAATACTTGCGACATCTGTAATTGAGTTTTTTGCTGGTGCAATTATTCCGCTCCCTTTCTTCCCCGAATGGTTACAGCCCGTAATTTATGCCCTTCCCTTTGCATCCATGCAAAACACACCTTTTTTAATTTACACCGGATATACAACCGGAAAAGATATTTTATGGAGCATATTGCTGCAGCTCGGATGGCTTATTTCCCTTATTTTAGTTGGTAAGTTTCTAATGAAGCAAGCCCTAAAAAAAGTCATTGTCCAAGGAGGTTGACATGAAGCTTTATTTTAAATATATCGCTATGTTATTAAAATGCCAAATACAATATAGATCCTCCTTTATCATGATGACAATAGGGCAATTTTTGGTGTCATTCACAGCATTTTTAGGTGTTTCATTTATGTTTTCGCGATTTAACAGCGTTGACGGATTTAGTTATTCAGAAGTATTGCTCTGCTTTTCAATTGTGTTGATGTCATTTTCTATAACCGAATGCTTTGTGCGAGGATTTGATGTATTTCCAAGACTCATTAAAAGCGGAGGGCTTGATCGAATTTTGGTTCGTCCTCAAAATGAGATTTTTCAAGTTTTAACATCAAATATTGACTTTACACGGATTGGCAGATTATTACAGGCGATTATTATGATTTGCTATGCCATACCGGCAAGCAAAATTGTTTGGTCTGCGGATAAAATATTGACACTTATTATTATGATATCAGGCGGTATTGTGATCTTTTCTGCGCTTTTTGTTCTATATGCAGGATTAAGCTTTTTTACTATTGAGGGTCTTGAATTTATGAATATATTTACCGATGGCGGCAGAGAATTTGGCAAATATCCGTTTTCGATTTACGGAGAAGGTGTGCTGAAGTTTTTTACATACATTATTCCGCTTGCGTTGTTTCAGTATTATCCTTTTCTGTATCTCATTGGCAAATCCGATAAGATTGTATATATGTTTTTGCCGATATTAGGTTTCGTGTTTATGGTACCTTGTTATGCATTTTTCAAATTTGGTATCAAAAAATATAAATCCACTGGGTCATAAAGAAAAAGCTATATAATAAATTTACGAGGTCGATATGAGATACAAAAATTCGCTACATTGGAGTACGTCAAATGAGTAAAAAGTTTGGAATAATCGGTTTTGGGCATCTCGGTAAGGCTTTTGCCGAAGCGCTTATTAATCTAGATATAAGTAAAAAAGATATTGTAATTTGTGCCAGATCTGTCCAAACCCTTTCTCTAGCGGAAAAAGAATTCGGGTTCACAACGACAGATAAAATTCAAAATGCGTTTGATCTCTGCGATAATCTTATAATAGCTCTTAAAAGGGATACTTTTATAGAGCTGCCGCCTACCAAAGTTGAAGGAAAGAATGTAATAAGTCTTATGGCAGGAGTTCGTATATCTGAATTGATTGAAAAATTATACGGCGCAGATGAAATTATCCGCGCGATGCCGACATTGTCCATAAGTCATAGAGACGGAATCATTGGATACACACATACAAAGAACGCAGAATGGATAAATCTATTTTCAGGTATGGGATTTGCCTTTGAAGTTGCGGAATTCGAAATCGAAAAAATAACAGCCTATTCCGCCTGTGGTCTTGGATTTTCGGCTTATCTTATTCAATCCATGATATCAGCAGGTATTGAATTGGGGTTTGATGAAGAAACAAGCAAAAAAATAGCGGAGTCCAACTTCAGGACGGCTATGTCTTATTCTGATTACAATAAAACAATATCTGAAGTGGCGACCAAAGGCGGAGCCACTGAAGCAGGTATACAGTGCATGAACGTAAATCACGTAAATGAGCATATTCTTCATTCGGTGAAGCAAGCATATCAAAAAGCGAAAGGTGACAAAGGGAGAGATGAGAAATGACTTTACCAAAAATGATCATCTTTGATTACGGCCACACCTTGTTGTATGAGCCTGGATGGGACTCGATGCGCGGAAATGAGGAACTTATGAAATATGCTATAAAAAATGAAAACCATTGTACCGTTGATGATGTACAGAAATACGCCGAAATGGTATTCGACGAAAATGTAGAGCGTATTCGTGAACTTGGTTATGACATCTCCGGTCAGGTCGGAGACCGATTTCTGTATGAATTTTTAGGAATAGAATTCTCCCTTTCCCCACGAGAGATAGAAACGGTATTCTGGAACGGCGCGTCCATGGGAGCCATTATGCCAAATGCCAATAAAATGCTCGATTACATAAGCGGAAAAGGTATACGCAGCGCGGTCATTAGCAATCTCCTCTGGTCTGGCGAAGCACTGACCGAACGACTGAACCGGCTTCTGCCGAATAATCGGTTTGAATTTGTCATAACCTCGAGCGATTATCTGTTCCGCAAGCCGAATCGGTTGCTTTTTGAGCTTGCTCTCCGCAAGGCACGACTGGACGCAAAAGATGTATGGTATTGCGGCGACAATCCGCAGGCAGATGTGGAAGGCTCGGCACAAGTCGGTATATTCCCGGTGTGGTATCAATGCGCTTCGGTAAAAGACCCGCGTGAAGATGAAATTCCTCATTTTTGTCCCGCATGCGAACACTTGCATATACACGAGTGGGACGAGATGATTGATGTTTTAGAGAGAATGAAATGAATACAAACAACACTCGAAAAATTACAATACATGATTCTTTCGGATATGAAATACCGATGAATGAAAGATACAAACTAATCCGTGAAACGGGCTTTGACGGAGTTATGCTCGGCTGGTGCGGATTTCCTGATAATCCGCACGAGACAAAACACCTTAATCCCAGTCTTGCACGAAAAAACAGCTTGTATATTGAAAATCTGCATACACCTTTTGAAAGCTGCAACAGTCTTTGGCTTGACGGTATCGACGGCGACGAATACCTAATAACTCAGCTCTCGTGTATTGATGACTGCGTCAGATATGACATACCGGCAATGGTTATTCATGTCTCAGGAGGTAACAATCCTCCGCCCTTCGGTGTAACCGGTCTGGAGCGAATAAAGAGACTTGTGTTTAAAGCAGAAGATAACAATATAAATCTTGCGTTTGAAAACTTACGCCGTCCGGAATATGTTCGTTACATATTAGATAATGTAAAATCGGATCGTGTAAAATTCTGCTTTGACATCGGACATTGGCATTGCCGAACGCCGGACGAGGATTTACTTAAAGAATTCGGCGGCAAGCTTATCGCGCTGCATCTGCATGATAACGACGGCACAGATGATCAGCATCGTCTTCCTTATGATGGTACTATTGAATGGAACGAGGCTATGAGAAATATAAAAGCTATTAAATATTGGGGAGCAGTCGGTCTTGAAATCGGAAACAGCGGATATGAGACCATATCTCCTTCTGATTTTCTGCATCTGGCATATGAGCGCGCCGTTAAGCTCAGACAGCTTCTTGATAAATAAAGGTGAAAAAGTAGAATTTTAGCACTTTTTCTTTGTAGTTAGAGCAACCGCAATTATGGTGCCGAATAGAGATATTTTCTGTTCGGCGGAAAGGTATGGTCATTAAAATGGCAGAACATAGCAAACTGCTTATTGAAGCGCTCGGGCAATACGGACTTGCCAACGCAGATACTGAGCTTATTCGTCACAATGAAAACATGACTTTTCAGGTGGATGGTAAATACCTGCTGAGAATACACAAACATAAGGATGGCTTTACAACCGATCCGATATATGAAGGCTTTGACCGTATACAGCTTTATCAAAGCGAGCTTTCATTGATTTCTCATCTGAAATTGTTCAAAATGAATGTACAGACACCGGTTCAAAATTTGAATGGTGAACTTGTTACAAAGCTGTCCGACGGTATTACTGCAACTATGCTGACTTGGATTGAAGGACATACAATTGATAAAAGCGAGCTTTTTCCTCCTCTTTGCCGCAAGATCGGCGAAATGACCGCGAAACTGCATCAAGCTGCACGCAGCTTTCAGAAAATCCCCGCGCTTAGATATGACGGAGCGTTGTGCGGACGTTTGAAAAGAAAGCTTAATGAACTGGCCGCTGTCGGTGCAGTTGACCGTAACAGCTGCGAAATAATGGCGGCAGCTCTCGATAAAATTACTGAACTGTTACAGCAGTCAGAAGATGATTTCATTCCCGTTCATTCCGACCTTTCGCTTTCAAATATGCTGTTAACAGAGGCGGGTGTCGCAACGATTGATTTTTCTCTTTTCGGTTACTGTCACCCGATGATGGATATCAGCGCGCTTTTTTGCTGTATAGGCGGGATCATAAACAGGCGTGCGATAACAGAGGGTTATATAACGGCGGGAGAGACAATTGATTCTATGGCTCTCGGCTATACTTTCGCGTTGAATGTTTTACTAGGTATAATTCTGCATTGTGAAAGCTGGACGGAGGAGGATTGGTTTGCCGGTAAGCTTTCAGGATGGTGTAAGGATATATTTATACCTCTGACACAGGATAAAGCTATCATCTCTATGGATTTTCATGTTGTATGTGCGGAGGAAAAGGACATTCCGGCGTGGCTTGCGCTTGTGAATACCGTCGCTGAAGATTTTCCGGGGCTTGATATTGATAATTATACAGAAACGCTGAAAAAAAATATTGTTCGAAAAACGGCGCTGTGTATAAGAGAAGACGGCAAGCTTTCAGGTATTTTATTATTCTCTCCGCACCATCACTGCCTTTCCTGCATGGCGGTACATCCCGAATACCGATGCCGCGGCGTCGCATCCGCGCTTATTCGCGAAATGCTTAATCTGATGCCGGAGTGCGACATAAATGTGACGACATTCCGCGAGAACGATGCCAAAGGCATTGTTCCGAGAGCTTTATATCGGAAGTTTGGGTTTGAGCCTGACGAGCTTCTGACCGAATTTGATTATCCGGTGCAAAAATTTGTATTACATAGAAAGTAATTATATGTCAAAGCTCGAAATATTGAATAATGAATTTACAGATAAAGTACCGATTACTAAGGGTATGTCCGGAGATCAGAAATTTCGTATTACCTGCTCCGAAGGTAGTCGGTTTCTTCTTCGTATATCCGATATTAATCAGTATGAACGAAAACAAGCTGAATTCAATATGCTGCGAAAAGCATATGAAAATGGTATCCGTGTATCAAAGCCAATTGAATTCGGTGTATATGATAAGAAACATATTTATCAACTTACTGAATGGTGCGAAGGAAAAGACCTAGAAATTCTGTCGCCACAGCTTCCCAAAGAACAATTATATTCGCTTGGTCAAAAAGCCGCAGCAATACTTTTAAAAATTCATGCTATTTCTGCTCCTGCAGACGCAGAACCGTGGTTGAAACGATTCGAACAAAAAATATGTACTAGACTTGTATATTTAAAAACAATTCATTGTTAGACTCTGATATTCAAAAAATTGTAGATATTCTGAATAACAATCTATTTCTTTTATATAATCGTCCGCAATGTTTCAACCATGGTGATTACAATCCTGGCAATCTAATTTTACTGGCAGATGAAACGCTTGTTGCCATTGATTTTAATAATTATAATTTAGGATATGGTGATCCGGAATTCGAGCTCGGCACTATATTATTCGATAACGATATAAGCGATAATTTTAAAAATGGCTTTATATATACATATTTCTCAGCCGGATTACCTGATAATTTTTACAGCCTGATGAATTTTTATTATATATACGGATTTATCGCTGACTTATGTGAGTGTGATACAGCTTCAAATAAAAATTCAGAGCTTATTAGCTTGATACTTCAATATAATTACAGTGTGAAAGATTGTGAAAAAGAGATATTCAAGAGATTTGCAAACCTGCACTTATAATTTGTTCACTATTAAATGGATACCGATACAAAACCGGATATGAACTGTTACAGATAAGATATAGTTTTGTCATTGACACGATTAAATAAATATGCTATAATTTTTAATGTTATATATTAGCATTTTTGATATTATAAAGAGGATTGTAAAGATCATAATTGTAATCACGCAAGGAGGATTATGTACTGCACCAAAAAAATTCAAGATGATTTATTCTGGGTCGGCGGCAATGATCGGCGCCTTGCCATGTTTGAAGGAGTTTATTCCGTACCGAAAGGCGTTTCCTATAACTCCTATTTATTATTGGACGAATCAACAATTTTGTTCGACACAGTCGACAAAGCAGTAAGCAAAGTATTCTTTGAAAATATAACCCATGTTCTTAATGGAAGAAAACTCGATTATGTAGTAGTTCATCATATGGAGCCCGATCATTCCGCAACACTTTCTGAACTTATCCGGCGATATCCTGAGGTCACGGTCGTATGCAATAACAAATCCTTGACAATGATACAGCAGTTCTTCGACGTCGAATTCAAGTACCTTATTGTAAAGGAAAACGATATATTAAACACCGGAAAACATGAGCTGACATTTTTGATGGCACCGATGATTCACTGGCCGGAAGTGATGATGACCTTTGACAAAACGGCAAAAATTCTCTATTCTGCCGATGCATTCGGCTGTTTCGGAGCATTGAACGGCGCTGTTTTTGCCGATGAAGTGGATTTCGAGCGCGACTTCCTTGACGAAGCGCGTCGATATTACTGCAATATTGTCGGAAAATACGGTGTTCAGGTACAGGCTCTTCTAAAAAAAGCATCAGCGCATGATATACAAATGATCTGCCCTCTACATGGTTTTGTATGGCGAAGAAATCTCAGTTTTTATATAGAAAAGTATCAGGCGTGGAGCTCTTATACTCCGGAAACTACCGGGGTAATGATTGCATATGCTTCGGTTTACGGAAACACGGAAAACGCGGCGGAAATCCTTTCAAGCCGGCTGCACGACATGGAGATACATTCCGTGATGTTTGATGTTTCCGTCACCTTTGCGTCTGAGATCATTGCGGCCGCATTTAAATTCAGCCATCTTGTGTTCGCGTCCACAACATATAACGCGGGTGTTTTTGTTACAATGGACGAGTTGCTCCGCGACCTGGCCGCGCACAATATTCAAAATCGAACAGTTGCTTTCATCCAGAATGGTTCCTGGGCTCCGCTCAGCGGAAAACTCATGCAGGAAATTCTGAGCGGATGCAAAAACATGAATTTTCTACAACCGACAGTCACTCTTAAATCTTCAATTAAGGAATCGCAGTCCGTTGAAATTGATGCGCTTGTAAATGCGATCTCAAGTTCTATGTCAAATACTGAATCAACTCCTGAAGTAAAACCTGATGCGCCGGTTGATTCATCCGCATTATTTAATATTTCATACGGTCTGTTTGTTCTTACTGCAAATGACGGCGTCAAAGACAACGGATGTATCATAAATACGGTTCAGCAGATAACCAGTCAGCCGAAACAAATCAGTATCTGTGTCAATAAACAGAATTATACGCATGACATGATAGCAAAATCCGGTTTATTTAACGTTTCTGTCCTGGCCCAAGAAGCTCCGTTTGACATATTCAGGCATTTCGGATTTCAAAGCGGACGTGATGTCAATAAGTTTGAAAGTATTAAAAACACCTACAGAAGCGCCAACGGTATTTTATATATAACAGAAATTACAAACGCCGTCATTTCCGGAAAAGTAATCGGTTCTTACGATTGCGGAACACATACACTGTTTATCGCCGAGGTAACAGAAGCACGGAAGCTTTCATTCGTTCCATCTGTTACATACGAATATTACTTTTCTCATATTAAGCCGAAACCGCAGCAAAAGTACGTAAGCGTCGGGAAAATCTGGATATGCAAAATCTGCGGTTATATATATGATGAAGTAAAAGAAGGTATACCATTTGACAAGCTTCCGGATGACTGGGTATGCCCACTGTGCAAACATCCCAAATCAGATTTTGAATTACAAAAATAATTTTAGGAGGACAAAATAATGGAATTGAAATTTTATATCTGCAAGCATTGCGGCAATATCATTGCTTTTGTAAAAAACAAAGGCGTACCGGTCGTTTGCTGCGGCGAAAAGATGAGCGAGCTTGTTCCAAACACCATCGATGCTTCGCATGAAAAGCATGTTCCGGTAATAAAACGCGAAGGCAACAAGGTCATAGTAGAAATCGGAAGCGTCGCTCATCCTATGACAGAACAGCATTATATCGAATGGATATGTCTTCAGACCAAACAAGGCAACCAGAGAAAGCAGTTGAAGCCCGGCGACGAACCGAAGGTATGCTTCATGATTTGCGGCGACGATGAAGTCGAGGCGGCTTTAGCTTACTGCAATCTACACGGACTATGGAACAAAAAGGAGATATAAAGATGAAATATATATGTGAAATCTGCGGATGGGAATATGACGAAGAAAAAGGCGATCCTGAAAATGGCATAGCCCCCGGCACAAAATTCGAAGATCTTCCGGATGATTTTGTATGCCCGGTCTGCGGAGCGGGAAAAGATCAGTTTAAAAAAGCGGAATAAATAAAGCCATTACTCTATGTTATCTATAATAATCTTACATAATAATCAATGTCATACAAAAAGCCCAACGTAATGTTGAGCTTTTTTGTTCTGCATTATTATTTGCATTTCACTTCCTCCGCATAATACTGCGCCTGAGCATGCCACAACTCATAATACTTTCCGTCTTCGTAGGCGACAAGCTCGTCATGGCTTCCGCGCTGAATAAGCTTTCCTTCATGAAATACGGCAATATCATCGCAGAAACGGCAGGAAGAAAGACGATGACTGATATAAATCGCTGTTTTATCGCCGACAATTTCATTGAATTTGCTGTAAATCTCATATTCGGCAATCGGATCGAGTGCGGCGGTCGGCTCGTCAAGGACGATAAACGGCGCGTCCTTATACAGCGCACGCGCAAGCGCGATTTTCTGCGCCTCTCCGCCGGAAATCTCAACGCCACTTTTATCAAAATCACGGTAAAGAGGTGTTTCCAAACCTCTTTGCAATGTATTCAACCGGGTCCTAAAGCCTGCCTTTTCCAAGCAGGAAAGGGCGCAATCCGAATTATATTCCTCCGCTGCAGCCACATCCTGCCCCAGCTTAAATGCCGGAAGGCGGAAGTCCTGAAACACCACGGAAAAAAGCTTCAGATATTCCTCATAGCAAAACTCACGTATGTCAGTTCCATTTAAAGTGATACTGCCTTCCGTCGGGTCATACAGACGGCAGAGCAGCTTAATGAACGTCGTTTTTCCGCTTCCGTTTTGCCCTACCACCGCAAGCCTGTCGCCCACCTTTAGCTTAAAGGATGCGTTTTGCAAAGCATAAATCTCACTGCCGGGATATCGAAAACTGACATTATGAAATTCTATTTCATAATGGCTGTCTGCGTCCGGCTTAACAGCCATACCTTCTTTATGCAAATCATTGGGAATGTCTAAAAACTGAAAGGTGTCGCTTAAAAATTCCGCATTGCTACGCATTTTTCCCAAGGTACCCAGCAGTGACGATACGCTGCCAGAAAGTGCTGTAATCGCCCCGATATACTGAGTCACAGCGCCAATGCCGAACGCTCCCGCCCACGCCTTGACACAGACAAAAGCATAGGCAATTCCTGTAAACACATTAGAAACTGCCGCTCCTAACGCATGATATCCGCCGATAGGCCCGCGCATATACTGACTTAAACGAGCGGAAAGGTTGGTTATCCTTGCTTTCATCAGTATCTCGCGGCAGAATTCGTCCTGGCGGTAAATACGGATATCCTCCGCTCGCGTCCGATCATTAGCCATGGATGAATAAAACCAGTCAGTACGGCTGCTTGTCTGCATTTCATCAGCAAGCTTGGAATGATAGCTGCTTGCTTTGGTTGAACAGGCAGGGGCAAAAACAGTTACTGTAAACATAACAGCGATAATCAGGAATAGAAAAATAGGGTTATTGAGTATTGTAAGGATTCCTGCGCTTTGAGGAACACGCAGTGTAAAAAGCGACACGCTTAAAGAAACAGCACCGATAATTTGCATAATAGCAAATAAAAGCGTCTCCCACTGGTAAATGCTTTCGCCGATTCCTCCACCTACCCAGGTAGGATTATTCTCCACCCTTGAAAGCAGGTCATGGGTCATCGCGCTGTCAAGAGACTGATAATCCATATGCAGGAGCTTTTTTGTAAAAAAATTTAGTGCCTTATCATAATTTCCGCTGAATTCCCAATCACGCCACCGGCTTATCCCCCAACCCACCAACTCCAAAGAGGTCGTCACAATAAGCGTAATAACTACCAATCGGGCGAGGTCTTGAGGGTCTCTGCCTCCGGCAAGCTCGGTTATAATCTTTGCAGAAAGATAAATTCCCGCGTAGGGAGGCAGTATACTAAAAAGGTCGTTTATCAGTGCCGCCCGAAACAAGGACGGATAGTTTTTCCACCATAACTTAAGAGAACGGATATTAAGCTCGCAGGCTTTTCTCAACGAAAGCTTGTATATTTTCTTAGATTTCTGTTGCAAGCTTCTCACCTCCGTGCTCCTGATAATACAGGCTTTGAATTTTAAACAGTTCCGCGTATCGGCCGTTCTGGTTTAATAGAAAATTATGGGTTCCTTCCTCTGTGATTTGACCGTCCGCCAAAAGAAGAATACGATCACAAAAGCGAGTGGAAGCCAAACGATGAGAAATATACACAGAAGTTTTTTCCCTAGTCAAATCGTTAAATCTCTGATATATATCGTTTTCAGCAATAGGGTCAAGAGCCGCGGTGGGCTCATCAAGCAAAATAAACGGAGCGTCTTTATAAAGCGCGCGGGCCAGCATAAGACGCTGAAGCTCACCCCCAGAAAGCCCGACTGCATCATTAAAGACTTCCTTGCCAAGATGGGTATGCGTTTTATAAGGCAGTTCCTGCATTTTATGCGTAAGCCCTGCCTTCTCCAGACATTGTGATACTTTATCCTCGTCTGCTTGGCTTTTCTGCGCGACATTTTCGTCAATCGTTGCCGCAAGAAGGGAAAATTGCTGAAAGACAGCTGCAAACATATGGTAATAATCCCGACGGTTATACTGTCGTATATCCTCACCATTAAACAATACCTGTCCTTCCGTCGGATCAAAAAAGCCACAGATCAGCTTGACAATGGTTGTTTTACCCGCTCCATTTAAACCCACAATGGCAAGCTTTTCTCCCGAATGAATTACTAGATTAATATTGTGTAGCGTGTCCTTCTGTGCTCCCGGATAACGGAAGGAGACATTACGCAGTTCAATCGTACATTCTGAAAATTTGCGGACTTTAAGTGGCTTTCCTTCCTCAAATCGAAACGGCTCCGGCGTATCGAGAAACTCCCTAATAGTAGATATTTCCATACTTTTTATATAAAGTGAAGAAAACCCGGATAAAATCCCGTTAATCCATGATGTAAATCCACCTACCGCAGTAAAAAACAGTAAAAATTCTGAAGCGCTTAGATTCCCATGAATTGTCATGGAAATGAGGTAATAATAAGCGATGCCGTTTCGCAGAAAGGAAAATAGTACCCTGACCGCATCTCCTCCGTAGTTTACCGTTCCCCCACGGCGATAAAATGACTGCAAGAAATTCAAGGCATTTTTATGAAGTTCCAGAAGCCACCCTTCCATCCCGAAAAGGCGGATATCCTTACCAAATGAAAAATCCTCGGAAACAGAGTTTATGTAACGCATCTGATGTACATAATCCCCTTCTTCGTCCCGATGGCGATAATTCCATTCGCTAATATGCTTATTGATAAAATAGCCGGTAATCGTGGTCACCAAAACAACAGCCAGCAATATCGGATCCAGAGAGGAAAGCAATATTAAGTAAATTACAAATCCGATTCCGTTTGTAAGCAGAGAGGAAAAGGTATTCCAGATCGCTTCCGTGGCCGACTGACCGTATTTTACTGAATACTGTGTCTGGTCGAACCGACGGTTTATGTCGGGATCCATCGTGTTGGGATAGGAGGTTTTAGAATATTTATCTTGAATATCCATGGCTATACCGGAACGGATCAAATGTCGTCCGGGTGCAATATTCACACTGAGATAGATGGAAGCCCCTTGAACCAGCATTAAGCCGCAAGCAAATGCGAAAATGGTAAGCAACAATTCAGATAGCGGAGAGGCGTTTTCTACCTGACCTAATATGGTTGGCGCAATAAACAAACCCAACAGGCTTGTTACCACCGCCAGAAAAACCTGGGCAAAGCAAAGCCAAATCACACTTTTGCGTTCGCGCCAAGCGCGTTTGATCATATACAAGGAGTTGCTTCCCATCCCATATTTCGGTTTTTCACGCTTTATCTGTTTTTTATTTGCAGCATGCATTCGTTCCTCTCCTTTTTGATTGGGATATTTTTATTTTTATGTCGCAACATGGCAATTGGTAATATCATAGAATAGTACACCGCAATAAAGAATAATATGATTACTAAAATGGTGATAAATAATAGTTGTTTTATATTGGAAAAAGGTCCATATACCAAAGCTTTTTCTATAATTAAGCGGATATTCATTCCCGCGCAAATAAGCAATACTACCATTGACGCGTTATTATGATATGTTAATAATTATTTTATATTATTATATTCCTTTTTCGTGAAATTGCAATAGTAAGTTTGCATTTTTCGGCAATATATTTCATTTAACGGTATAATAACAAAAGCAAGTGTATTGTTCTCTTCAATATAAAGTTTAATTATTTATTATTAACTCGGCAATTAAATAATTACCGTTAAAGAGAGAAAAGGCTCTTGTATATGGACTTTTCTCTCTTATAAAACAAGACATATTTAATTGCCGTTTTAATAAAGCTCAACGTAATGTTGAGCTTCTTTCTGCGTTATTATTGGCATTTGGCTTCCTCCGCGTAATACTGCGCCTGAGCATGCCACAGCTCATAATACTTTCCGTCTTCGTCGGCGACAAGCTTGTCATGGCTTCCGCGCTGAATAAGCTTCCCTTCATGAAATACGGCAATATCATCGCAGAAGCGGCAGGAAGAAAGACGATGACTGATATAAATCGCTGTTTTATCGCCGACAATTTCATTGAATTTGCTGTAAATCTCATATTCGGCAATCGGATCGAGCGCGGCGGTCGGCTCGTCGAGGACGATAAACGGCGCGTCCTTATACAGCGCACGCGCAAGTGCGATTTTCTGCGCCTCTCCGCCGGAAATCTTTACTCCCTTCTCGTCAAAATCCTTGTAAAGGCAGGTTTCAACGCCCTCCGGCATTGATGAAAGTCTGTCTCCGAAGCCTGCTTCTTTAAGACAGGCCTCAACCTTTGTTTTATCGTAATCCACCCTTGCCGCGACATTCTGACCGAGTGAAAACGAAAACAGCTTGAAATCCTGAAACACGACTGAAAATATCGACATATATTCGTCGTAATCGTATTTTTTTATATTAATTCCGTTTAATAGTATTTCTCCTTCTGTCGGGTCATAAAGACGGCAAAGAAGCTTTATAAACGTCGTCTTTCCCGATCCGTTCATTCCGACAACGGCG